>LNEZ01000025.1 GCA_001464215.1 Rhizobiales bacterium Ga0077548
CGGCCTCCTGTTCGGTGGCCTGCTGCCGTACCTGTTCGGCTCGATGGGCATGATGGCGGTTGGCCGTGCGGCTGGCGCTATCGTCGAGGAGGTCCGCCGTCAGTTCAAGACGAACAAGGGCATAATGAAAGGCACCTCCAAGCCGAACTACGGCCGGGCGGTCGACATTCTGACCAAGGCGGCGATCAAGGAAATGATCGTCCCGTCGCTGTTGCCGGTGCTGTCGCCGATCTTCGTCTATTTCGCGATCTTCTTCATCGCGGGACAGGGCGCGGCCGGTAAAGCAGCGGGCTTCGCGGCGCTCGGTGCCATGCTCCTTGGCGTGATCGTGACGGGTCTGTTCGTCGCGATCTCGATGACCTCGGGCGGCGGTGCTTGGGACAATGCCAAGAAGTACATCGAAGACGGTCACTACGGCGGCAAGGGTTCCGAGCCGCACAAGGCTTCCGTCACCGGCGACACGGTCGGCGATCCTTACAAGGATACGGCAGGCCCGGCGGTGAACCCGATGATCAAGATCACGAACATCGTGGCGCTGCTCTTGCTTGCGATCCTCGCGCACTAAGCGAGACGCGATATGAAGCGAAAAGCCCGCGGGGAGCGATCCTCGCGGGCTTTTTCATGAGGCGAACCGGGTTCGTTTAGTTGCCGGCGCCGAATGGATTGATGTTGCCGACATTCCTCAGGATGTTTCCGACCAGGCTGATATCGGAGCCGCCGGCAATGGTGCTGCGGCTGATGAAGTCGAAAACCTTGCCGTCTTGCAGTCCGTAATTAGCAATCCGCGTGACGCGGCGGTCCGGGCTGAAATAAACCACGAGCACGCGCTGATCGACGATCTCGGGACGCATGAAGGCGGTCTGCTGCGCTTTCTGGGAGATGTAATAGAACGCTTCGCCGGAAAGCGTTGCGACCGTGGAGGGCGTTCCGAGCACTAGCAGGACCTGTTCCTGGCTCGAGCCGACCGGAACCTGCTGGAGCGCGTTTTCGTCGAGGACGTAGCCGCGATTGTAGGTCTGGGTGAAGCTGTTCACCGGCAGCGAACTGCACGCGCCAAGCGCCAACGCAGGCAGCAACCCAGCAAGCGCTGAGAGGCGGCGAAACGCGGAAGATTGAAGCGGTCTGACAGGCATATGGTTAATTGCCGGATTGACTTGTCGCGACCCCGCGACTACCTCGCGCGGCTACGAAACGCAAATTACTGACCCGGGCTGGTATGTTCCTGTTCAAGAAGCGCGATTCCGGACGCCGGAAAACCATCGAACGGCTCTATGGCGCCATCGTGGCGCAGGCCCGGCAGCCGGATTTCTACCGGAGTATGGGCGTGCCTGACACGGTCGAAGGCCGCTTCGATCTCCTGGTCCTGCATATGCACCTCGTGAACCAGCGGCTCTCCGGGTTCGGCGAGGCAGGAACCGCTCTCGGCCAGGAACTGCTCGACCACTTCTTCGAAGACATGGACGCGAGCTTGCGCGAAATCGGGATCGGCGATCTCAAGGTGCCCAAGAAAATGCGGACGCTTGCGGAGGCCTATCTGGGGCGCTCGGCGTTATACGCGGCGGCTATCGCTAAGGGCGATCAGCCCGCATTGGCCAGCGCTATTGCCCGGAATATTCTTGCTGGCGCGGAAGCATCGAGGGCAGCTCCGCTCTCTGCCTATACGATCGAAGCCGCAAAGGTACTCGGCACGCAGCCGCTGGAACGGTATCTTGCTGGTGAGATGGCGTTTCCCGGACCGATCAAGGCAACCTCCGATGCAAAATGATCTGCCATGGACGCACGAAATAGAACTCGCTTCCATTCCGCAGGAAGGGCGATCCTTCGAACTCGCACCAGACAAGGCAACGCGAAAGCGTCTCGCCGAAGTCGCGGATGTTATTTCGATCCCGGCACTCAAGATGCTCGTGGAAGTGAGGCCGATCGGCAAGGACGCTGCCGAAGTGGTCGGGAAGCTGGAAGGCGCCGTGCGGCAGGCTTGTGTCGTCAGCCTCGATGAATTCGACAATCCTATTTCCGAAAACATCTCGGTCGATTTCGCGGTCAATCCGGAAAGCGAAGCGGAAACCGACGACGAGGAGGAGATCGAAGATCTTCCGGACCCGATCATCGACGGGAAGATCGATCTAGGAACGCTTGGCACCGAATTCCTTATCCTCGCTATCGATCCCTATCCGCGAAAGCCGGGCGTTGAGTTCTCCGCGCCGGTTGCCGAAGAGGCGGCGCCGGAGCCGAAACAGAGCCCTTTCGAAGGACTTTCCGGCCTGAAAGACAGAATCAAGAAACAATAGTAAGCTGTTGATAAGAAAAGTATTATTCGTTCCGGGTTGAACGGGTCTACCGAACCGCTATTGTCGGCCAGCGCCGGAGCGGGGCCGGGCATTTTCAATCATTCGGCTGAAGCCCGACAGCCTGTGCTGCCAATCCGAATGTCCAGAACGGTCCGCATTGCGATTGACGTCATGGGGGGCGATCACGGCCCGGCTGTGACCGTGCCGGGCGCCGAAATCGCGGGACTTCGCCGGCCGGACACCGAATACCTGCTGTTTGGCGACGAAAAGCAGATCGCGCCCATCCTGGCGAAGCAAACCCGCATCAAGAACGCCAAGGTGGTCCACACCGACGTCGCCGTGCGCATGGACGACAAGCCGAGCCAGGCGCTGCGCAAGGGCCGCAAAGTTTCTTCGATGTGGCTCGCGATTGAAGCCGTGAAGAAGGGCGAAGCGGATGTCGCGATCTCCGCCGGCAACACCGGCGCGCTGATGGTGATGAGCCTGTTCTGCCTGAAGCCGCTTGCCGGTATTGACCGGCCCGCGATCGCGGCGATCTGGCCCTCAACTCGCGGCGAAAGCATCGTGCTCGATGTCGGTGCTTCGATCGGCTCGGACGCGAAGCAACTCGTCGATAATGCGATCATGGGCGCCGCGATGGCGCGCGTTGTGTTCGATCTCGAACGCCCGACCGTGGGCCTTCTGAATGTCGGCGTCGAAGAAATGAAGGGCGTCGAGGAAGTGCGCGAGGCAGGACAAATCCTTCGTGACCTTAACTCACCGCATTTCGACTATCACGGCTTTGTCGAGGGCGACGACATTTCCAAGGGCACCGTGGATGTCATCGTCACTGAAGGTTTCACCGGGAACATTGCGCTGAAGACAGCGGAAGGAACCGCCCGTCAGATCGGGGAATATCTGCGTTCTGCGATGAGCCGAACCTTGAGCGCGAAGATCGGTTATCTCTTTGCGCGCGGGGCATTCCGGGTTCTGCGCGAAAAAATGGACCCGCGGCGTGCGAACGGCGGCTTGTTCCTCGGCCTCAACGGGCTTGTCGTGAAGAGCCACGGCGGAACCGATCCGGAGGGCTTCGCATCCGCGATTGAAATCGGCTACGACGTGGTACGCCACAATCTCATAAAAGGAATAGCCGACGGCTTGCGGCGCGAAACGACCGCAACGCCCGAAACGGCCAAGGAAATGCAGCAGTGACAGTGTACCGTTCCGTCGTGCGAGGCGTCGGTTCCTATCTTCCGGCGCGCACGCTGACGAATGCCGAACTCGCCCAGCAGGTCGACACATCCGACGAATGGATTGTGCAGCGCACCGGCATTCGCGAAAGGCATATCGCCGCCAAGGGCGAGAAGACTTCCGATCTTGCAATCGCGGCTGCGAAGACTGCACTCGCCAATGCAGGCATGACCGCAGCCGATATCGATCTCATCATCGTCGCGACCTCAACGCCTGATCTGACTTTTCCGGCGACGGCAACGGCCGTGCAGGCCGAACTCGGCATCACGCGTGGTGCTGCGTTCGACTTGCAGGCGGTCTGTTCCGGTTTCGTCTTCGCGATGGCGACGGCCGACCAATATCTGCGCTCCGGCGATTTCACCCGCGCGCTGGTCATCGGTGCGGAGACGTTCTCCCGGATTCTCGATTGGCAGGATCGCACGACCTGCGTGTTGTTCGGCGATGGCGCGGGCGCGGTGGTGCTTGAGCGCACCGAACAGCCCGGCACCCGAGAGGACCGCGGCATTCTCATCTCGAAATTGCGCTCGGACGGCAGACACAGGGACAAATTGTTCGTCGATGGCGGTCCGGGCTCGACCGGAACGGTCGGTCACCTCCGGATGGAGGGCAAGGAGGTATTCCGCCACGCAGTGGGAATGATCACCGACGTGATCGAGGATGCCTATGCCGCCACCGGCTACTCATCCGAGGACATCGACTGGTTTGTTCCGCATCAGGCGAACCTGCGGATCATCGACGGCAGTGCGAAGAAGCTTAAAATTGCACCGAATAAGGTTGTCGTGACGGTCGATAAGCACGGCAACACGTCGGCTGCGTCGATTCCGCTCGCGCTTTCGGCTGCGGCGAACGACGGACGCATCAAAAAGGGCGATCTTGTTCTGCTGGAAGCCATGGGCGGAGGTTTCACCTGGGGTTCTACACTGTTGCGCTGGTGATACGGCGCACGACAGTTTTGTTGCGACCCGGTTGACTCTGGCGCTCAAAGCCAAATAACGTCGCTTTATCAGTACGATAGAAGTTTGCACCGCGGGGGCGGCAATGAGCGGGAAGACCATCACGCGCGCTGACCTGAGTGAAGTCGTCTACCAGAAGGTCGGCTTGTCGCGCACGGAATCGGCGGCACTTGTTGAACTCGTTCTTACCGAGCTTGCCGACTCGCTTGCGCGAGGCGAGAACGTGAAGCTCTCCTCATTTGGGTCCTTCATTGTGCGGCAGAAGGGCGAGCGGGTCGGCCGTAATCCAAAGACGGGAGAAGAGGTTCCGATTGAGCCTCGCAGGGTGATGGTTTTCAAGCCATCGAATATCCTTAAGCAGCGAATCAACGGGCGGAACGGCGACGCGAAAAAACGCTGACCGCTCGACGTCAGGCGGGACGTTAGGTGGAAAAAGGTCCGGACGCATTCCGAACGATCAGCGAGGTCGCAGACGACCTCGATTTGCCGCAGCACGTCTTGCGCTTTTGGGAAACGCGCTTCGCGCAAATCAAGCCGATGAAGCGCGGCGGCGGACGCCGCTATTATCGTCCTGACGACGTCGATCTCCTGCGCGGCATCCGTCATCTCCTCTACGGAGAGGGTTATACGATCCGTGGCGTGCAGCAGATTTTGAAGGATCAGGGTCTGCGTTATGTGCAGACGATTGGCCGCTCGGCCGAAACCGATCCGGCGCGGCTGCGCGACATCAATTTCGATCAGGACGCACTGGAAGCCGACGCGGAGAATTTGAGCGTGTCCGCCGGCGCGCGCGGCGGTGTCGTAAGTTTCGCGGCCCCTCCGCGTCCGCGCGTCGAGCCTGAGATGCCGCGCGCAGTCGAGCCGCGCATTGTCGAAGTCCCGCGCGCACAATCGCAGCCGCAGGTGCCAGCGCACTATGAAGACGATGGTCCGGCTATTCCGTTCCGGAAATTCGCGCCGGCGCCCGACCGCGAAGACCCGCGCGTGCAGATGCGCACCCCGCAGGACGACCGGTACGAGCCGCGTGCGGTGGAGCCGCAGATGCGTGCATCCGCACCACGCGCGCCGATGCCGGAAGCACCGGGCAGCTTACGACTGCCTGCCGAAGCCGTGCGTCTGCTGAAGGCCACGCTCTATGAGCTGGGTGAGTGCAGGCGGATGCTGGATGCGACCCGGAAGGGCGGCGTGTAGCTTACCGCGGCAATAGTTCGATCTTCGTCCGCGTACTTTTCGCCAGTTGCTTTCCGGTCTTGCGGTCAAAAGTCCAGCGTCCTGCTAGTTGATAGACTTCAAGCTCCGCGCCATCGAGTTCGAATACGAACTTATAACAGGCGAGGAACGTGTAGTGTTTCACTTTGTCATCATGAAATGCCGGCTCGACACGGCCGTTGTCAGGGTGTCCTTCGAACGGCAGCATTTTTGTCTTCGCAGTGGCAGATTTCGCCGAGGGCACTTCGATATTCTTCAAATCGTATTTGCGAACGGCGGCGCCGATGGTGTTGCCGAAGAAATTTTCGCAGTTCGTGACGCGGTCGAGCTGATCGACGAACAGCAATTCCATCGACAGGATCTTGGCATCGCGTGACGTCGTGTTCTGAAAATGCAGGCGATGCTGACCACTCGCGGCGTAGTTCGGCAGCTCGGGCTTGATCTCCGGCGGCGGCGTGATCGTGACGGTGACTTCGCCGCCTCGTTGGGCAAGAACAGGGCTAAAAACTGCCGAGTTTACCAGAAGAACAAGCGCGATGAGCGTGCGAGGCATTGTTTTACAGCTGCTGTGTAATCGCCATCAACTCTGGATCATCGAGCAGCAGAAAACCAGAGCAAACGCCGCGCAGCATATTCTAACTGCCTGGAAGATTCAGCGGCATTACTGGCAGATGGATACGTTTGAGTTTGGCGCTCGCTCACATATTCCCCAGCAACTGTCGTCTTCTTTTCCCGCGCAACAGGGGGTGCCGTGAAATACGCAGGGTTGACCGCAATCCACGCATTCCGGAAGGGCAGCTAGAATTGGTGAATTCATAGCAGACAAGCTTCTTGAATTTCCCTGCCGTAAATGTAGCGCGGCTTTCGCTATGCAGGCGCTACCGTAAAGCTTCGCCAAGTTGCTGGCGCTTCCGCTTTTTGTGAAAAGGCGGACATCGTTGTTTTGAATTGCCGTACTGGTGAACAGGAAATCTTCAGTTGCCTGCGAAGCTGTCGTCAAAAAACAGAACATTGTGATTGCAGCGAATAATTTCGCGTACATGATACCCTCCAATAGAACGGGACAAAATGCAGCAATAGGAAAACGCAATAAAGTACGATCACGGCAAGGCTTTACTCAAGACAACTCTGTCCGATGAATGGGCTCAGCGATAGTGCATATCTTTCGAACCGGATGAGCCCATCGGCGGGATATTCCAGAACATGACGAAGCCGATGATCGCAAGCGTCACGCGCTTGGTGCCGCGACCGAGATTGCGCATGGCCTTGTTTTTCGCCGCGCGGCGTTCAGCATGGGCAAGGCGTGCATGGTGCTGAATGTCGATCGCGCCTTCGGGGGTGCGTTTCGTCTCAAAGATTTCGTTCTGCATGGTCATCTCCATCGGTTTTGATGGGATGAAGGTGCCTGCGGACGCGAAAGCCTGCTTTTAGATAGCCTTGCCTTTTCCTTGGGATTCGCTTGAATCCTCTGGAAGTAGAGAGGCGGCACTAAGGTGTTGTTCCAATTTAATAATTTCACGCTGGACGCGGCCCGCCGGGAGCTGCGCGACGATGGTGTGGAGATTCCGGTCGAGCCGCAGGTATTCGATCTCCTCGAATTTCTCATCCGGCGGCGCGACGAGGTCGTCAGCCGTGACGATCTGATCGAACATATCTGGAAAGGCCGGATCGTTTCAGAGTCCGCTCTGGCTTCCAGGATCAATGCCGCGCGCAGTGCGATTGGCGACAACGGCGCCGATCAGCGGCTCATCAAAACCATCGCGCGGAAGGGTATCCGCTTCGTAGGCGAGCTGCGCGAGCAAGGCGCGCTGGTGCAAAGCTCTGTACGAGCGGCGGACGTAAAACATCAGGACATCACCTTTGCGCGCTCGTCCGATGGCGTGAACCTCGCGATCGGCCGTTCGGGCGACGGGCCTGTGCTCCTGAAAACGGCGAACTGGCTCAATCATCTCGAATTCGACTGGCAGAGTCCGATCTGGTCGCCGCTGTTCTCGCGTCTTGCGGAGCGGCTTTGTCTGGTGCGCTATGACGGGCGCGGCAGCGGGCTGGCGGATCGCGATGTCGAGGATATTTCCTTCGACGGTTTTCTGCGCGATCTCGATGCGGTGACGGGCACGATCAAGGCGGAGCGTTTCGCGCTACTTGGTCTTTCGCAAGGTGTCGCGGCGGCGATTGCTTATGCCGTCAAATATCCTGCGCGCGTTTCGAAGCTCATTCTCTATGGCGGTTATGCGCAAGGCCGTAACAAGAGCGGCGACGCGAGCGACCGCGAGAAAGGGCAAGCGCTACTCGCGCTGATGCGGCAAGGCTGGGGTTCGGAAGGCTCGGCCTTCATGCGGGCCTTCAGTTCGATCTATCTGCCGAACGGCTCGGCGGAGCAGATCAAATGGTTTTCCGATATGCAGCGCATGGCAACGTCAGGCGAGAACGCCGCGCGGTTGCGCTCGGCCTGCGACGACATCGATGTTATTGATCTTTTGCCACAGGTAGCTGTGCCGACGCTCGTGATCCATGCACGCCAAGATAATGTCGTCCCTTATGCGCAGGGCCGCGCGATTGCCACGGCGATTCCTGGCGCCAAGTTCGTGACGCTCGAGACGGAAAATCACGTGCCCCTTCCGGGCGATCCGGCATGGGAGAAACTGGTCGAAGAAGTTCTGAACTTCGCGTGTTAGGGCTTCGCGCCAACAAGGACGTAAAGCACACCAGCTTGGAAATGCGGTGACATAGTCGCCAATTTGTCAGTGGGTATCATTCGAATTTCGACTTCGTAGCCGCCAGCGATAAACGCGGCGCGAAGTTTTTGCTCTAGGTCAGCTTGGATATGCGACGGCATCACGGTCGCAAGCAACAAGCCTGAAAGAGATTCAGTCCAATTATGGAACGTTTGTGTACTCCAGCCCGCCTGTTGGAAAGCTGCGCCGATGTCCTTTGCGAAGCGCATCCCCTCTGCATCTACAATTCTACTTACAATGACGATGTTCAGTTTTTCAGCACCCGCGAGCGCATTTGTAAAACTGTTCGACAGGTCGCCCGTTAGGCGCCGAGGTGCGATTCTCAGTTCGAGCTTGACGCGTTCGAGACGATCAGCTTCGGCACGTGCATTTGCTTCGGCGAGTTGAAGCTCTAGTTGCTGCTGGCGTGTCTCAGAAGCGGCATCGCGAAGCCCGCCCGACCAAAACTGCAGCACCGTGAATATAGCGATGCCGGCCGCGGCGAATGCGGCTACGGCGCCGAACCCGATGATCCCTTTCCAGGAAAAGTCGTACCACCAGTCCGCATACTCAGGTGACGGAAGCCAGGACTTTGGTTCACACGAACTTGGTGAGTAGTGGTTGGCGATGCTGAGTCGAATTTATTCGGAAAAATGGTCGGAGCGGCGGGATTTGAACCCACGACCCCTAGTCCCCCAGACTAGTGCGCTAACCGGGCTGCGCCACGCTCCGACAAGGCGCGGACTATAGTGATCCGGTCTGTGCGCTGCAACGACGGTTGGGCTGTTGCAGACGGCTCTTTTGTCGCGGAACTCCGTGAAATCTCAGTGCGATAGCGGGAAGCCGCAATCGCGCCGCCCCAGAGCACGCCGGCGAGCAGCCAGTAATGCCGCCAGTGATCGGTGTCGATGATCGTGCCTTCGACGGCGACCGCAATAAAGGTCGCCCACACCGCCAGGAGCACCGGCCGCCACGGGGTCGCGCGCAACGCACCCTTCAAGCCGACCCACACGGTCATCACGACGAAGAGAATGTAGGTCATGCCGCCGAGCCAGCCGCCGGTCATGAATGCGTTGAGATACACGTTGTGCGGATCTTCCGGGAATAGCTTCGCGAACTGGAACGGTCCAAGGCCAAAGGGCGTATCGAGCGCAAGCTGGAATCCCAGAATGTGCCGGCCAAAGCGTCCGAGCTGGCCCATGTCATAGCTCTGATCGAAGGTAGCGCGTTCCGCGAACAATGCGCCGACACCCTGCATCGAAAGCAGCGCGACCAAGAGGAGCGCAAGCGCCGCGAAGCCCGCGAGCGTCGCCGCGACGATGCGGGCGCGTTCGCGCGGATCGTTACTGACAATGAAGAGCAGTCCGACGAAAATCATTGCAGACGCCGCGAAGTGCCCCCAGGCGCCACGAGAGAACGAAAGCAGGACCGCGATCGCAATGACCGAGACCTGCGCGCCGCCGATCATCAAGTCTTTCATGCGGAACGAAAGTGCGCGCTTGATCGCAAGCAAGCCGGGCAGCACCAGAAACGGGCCGATCACGTTAGGATCGTTGAAGGTACCTTTAGCGCGGCCATACAGCAGGAAGGAGTCCGCGCTGGGGATCAGCCGGAAGTAGGCAAGGATCGCAATCAGCGAGCAGACGATGGCGGCTGCCATGTAGCCGCTCATGAGAATTTTCAGACGGCGTTCAGTATCTTCGGCAACCGCGCAGGCGAAGAAGAGCGTTGTCGCAGCGAGAAACCACGATACCGCGACCCAGAGCGCGGTTTTGTTCTCGGCAACGACCGGGATCACCGCAATCGACAACCCGAAGCAATAGGCGACGAGCAGCACGAGCAGCGGAATGTGTCCGCGGCGCAGCGCAAGCCCGCTGGCAAAGAAAACGAAAATCGTGGCGGACGCGAAGATTTCGTAGGGCGACGGTTCGGTGAAGACGAAGGCGCCGGAGAAGCCCGTCATCCAGAGCATCAGATGGCGGAGCCGCTCGACCGCACGCGCGGGCGAAATCAGCAGCGCGGGGGAAACTGCCGCAGCACTGGCCATCAGTAGGCGTTTTCGGATTTCAAAAGCGAGATCGGCGTTTTCGCGATGATGTAAACGTCGAAGAACACCGACCAGTTTTCGATGTAATAGAGGTCGTGCTCGACGCGGCGCTGAATCTTTTCCTGCGTGTCGGTTTCGCCGCGCCAGCCGTTGACCTGCGCCCACCCGGTGATGCCGGGTTTCACGCGATGCCGCGCGAAATAGCCGTCCACCACTTCGTCGTAGAGCTGGTTCTGCGCTTTGGCATGAACCGCATGAGGACGCGGGCCGACCAGCGAAAGATTTCCCTTGAAGACGACATTGATGAGCTGCGGCAGCTCATCGAGCGAAGTCTTGCGAATGAAGCGGCCAACGCGCGTCACGCGCGGATCGTCCTTGGTGACGAGCTTGGCCGCGGTCGCATCCGTCATCTCGGTATACATCGAGCGGAACTTGAATACTTCGATCAGTTCGTTGTTGAAGCCGTAGCGCTTTTGCCGGAAGAAAACCGGGCCTTTGCTGTCGAGCTTCACGGCAAGTGCGGTAAGCAGCATGACCGGCGAGAGCGCGATCAGCATGAGCGCGCCAACCACGCGGTCGAACAATGCCTTGAGAACAAAATTCCAGTCCGTAATCGGGCGGTCGTAAACGTCCAGTACCGGCACGTTGCCGATATAGGAGTAAGCCCGCGGACGGAAACGCAGCGTGCTGGTGTGCGCGGCTAAGCGGATATCAACCGGCAGCACCCAGAGCTTGCGCAACATCTGCAGCACGCGCGCTTCTGCCGAGATTGGCAGCGAGACGAGGAGGAGGTCGATGCGCGTGCGGCGCGCGAATTCGACGAGATCGTCGACCGTGCCGAGCTTCGGCTTACCCGCGATCATCGGTGCCGAGCGCTCATCGCTGCGGTCGTCGAAAACGCCTCGAATATCGAGATCTGAATCTTTCTGCGCTTGCAGCGCCTCGATCAGCGCTTCGCCGGGCGCGGCACCGCCGACGATCACAGTGCGCCGGATCAGGCGGCCGTCGCGCGTCCATTGGCGGACTTTCGCTGCGACAAACATACGGAAAGCAAATAGTGCTGCGAGGCCGAAGAAATACCAGCTCGCGGTCCAGACGCGCGAGAACTGCCCCTCAAGCCGGAAAAAGAACTGAAGTCCGAAGGCAATCAGGAAGATCGCGGTCCATGCGAGTGTCAGTCGCGCGAAAGAAGAAATCACGCGGCGGAGCGCGGTCGTGTCGTACACATCCACGATCTGGAAGGCGACGATTGCCGCAGCCGATGCGCCGAAGGTCGCGATCACGTAGCGCCACAAAAACCCTTCGCCCGGATAGACGTAGTAGCCGTAAATCGCGAGACCGATCAGCGATAGCAGCAGAAACTCGGCAAAGCGCGTCGAACCGCCGAGCACCACCGCGGACATCGCGGGCGGCGCCGGTTCGCTCGCAATCATCTTCGCAAGCGGGCTCAGTTCGCGCGGCGCGTTATTCGCCCGCGCGTTCGCCTGCGCCGCGATGTCGGCGGAACGACTGTTGTCGGTCTTGTTTTCTGCCCCGCGCATTTGGTCCCCGGCAAGCAATTACAGGCAGCCCCCGAGCCGCCTAAAGTCCAAGGAAAACTAGAGAAAATCCGTCTCGGAAGGCTTAATGCGAACGCGCGGGTTCAGGCGTTCTGCCGCGACAAAGCCCGCTCGTAAGTGCCCAAAACGCCATCGGTCATGGCCGATACGGTAAACAATTCGGAAACGCGGCTCTTCAGGCGCGCATTGCGGGCCTGATCCGGCGTTCCAAGTTCGGCTGCGATTGCAACGGCAAGTGCGGAAGCGTCCGCCGGGGGAAGCAATGCCGTGGCATCTGGGCCGAATATTTCAGGAATGCCGCCGACCTTGGTTGCGATAACGGGCAGACCGGCGGCGATGGCTTCGAGCACGATGTAGGGCAAGGATTCCGCGCGAGAAGGCACGGCGAGGAGGTGGCCCTTTGCAAACGCAGTCCGCGCCGGCATCGCACCGGAAAACTCGATCTGCGCATCGAGGCCGTACGATTTTGCAAGCGCCATGAATGCTTCGCGGTCCGGGCCGTCGCCGACGATGACCGCGCGCAGAGTCTTGCCGCGGGATTTCAGGAGCGCAATCGCTTCGATCAGGACATCGACGCCCTTGAGCTTTCGCAGTTCGCCGACGAACAGAACGTCCGCTGCATTTGCCTCCGGTGTGACCGGATCGAATTCCTCCGGCCGCACGCCGTTATGAACGACTGCGGCAAGGCCTGAAGGCTTGCCGATCTTCTGTTCGAACACGGCCTTCGCGTACTCGCTTTCGAATAGTGCGAGATCGGTTTTCCTGAGCAGCATCGCTTCGGCGCTGAGATACGCAAATCCAATAGGGTTCGCGCGCGAGAAGTGCAGCGAGCCGCCATGCGGCGTGTAGACGCGAAGCGCTTTGGCTCCGCCAAGACGCGCGAAGGCACCGCCTTTCGCGCCATGGCCGTGAACGACCGACACGTTGAGTTGCCTCACATGGGTCGCGACATAGCGAACGGCCGCGACGTCGCTGAAGCCTGCATGGCGGCTCATGGGGATGCGCGAGACGCCGAGTTTCAACTTTGCGGCAAGTAGCGCGAGCTTGGTTTCCGCGTTTTCACCGCCGGTAGTGCGGTCCGCGATAATGCCGACCGCATGGCCACTTGCGGTCTGCTCCAGCGCAAGGTCGCAGACATGGCGAAACAGCCCTCCAACCGGGGCTCGCAGGATGTGAAGGATGCGGAGCGGCGCCAAGAGCGGCTCGCGCTAGAACCAGCGTTCGTGAACGGTCACCGTGTCGCCGGGGCGTACGTTGAAGTAGGGCGGCACACTCGCGCTCGACGGCACGCCGTTTACGTTGCGTACGATCGTAAAGGTCGAGCGGTTCGCCCGCGGCGTGAAGCCGCCCGCAATCGCGACCGCGGTTTCGACCGACAGGTTGTTCACATAGGCATACTGGCCGGCAGCCGTGACCTCGCCGAGGATAAAAAACGGACGATAGGCCTCGACCTCGACCGCGACATGAGGCTCGCGCACGAAGCCGCCGCGCAGTTTGCCCGCGATGTTGGACGCGACCTGCGCGGTCGTGAGCCCCCTGGCATCGATCCGGCCAATCAGCGGCATGGAAATCTTGCCGGCGCCGTCGACCGCATAGGAATTCGTGAGGCCTTCCTGGCCGAACACGGTCACGCGCAGCTTGTCGCCGCCGTCCAGCGTGTAGGGCGCCTCGAAGGAGGCGTCGGGGCCGGGGCGCGGGCCGTTGCTCGCGCAGGCGGAGAGAGCGAGCGCCGCAAACAGGAGTATGGCCGGCCGGAAATTCATGCGCGGACAGGGCTTTCTTGGTTGCCAAATTCTTACCGCGACATGGTTAACGGAATCTGACTCTGCCGGCCCCCGGCCCCCTCCTTAACCCAATGGCAACCCTAATGATTTCTTATGCGGCCTTAAGTTGCGTGGGAGTCGTTTCAGTCCAATGCGCCGCCAGTACCCATCCAAGTCTGTGGAATCGATTCCTTCCCAGTCCGTCGAATCGGAGCTCGATCTGGGCTCGCTCGGCCGGGCGCTATGGGCCAGGAAATTCGCGATCCTTACCGTGACCATTCTGGCCGCCGTCTTGAGTTTCGCGGCCGTCGGGCTGATTACGCCGCGCTACAAGTCCGAAGCCCGCGTGCTGATCGAGAACCGCGAGACGCCATACAATCAGGCGCAGGGCGAGCGTAGCGCCGAGCGGGACCGCACGCTCCTGGATGCCGAAGCGGTGCAGAGCCAGGTGCAGCTTGCGCTCTCGCGCGATCTCGCGCGCACCATCATGCGCGATCTGAAATTTTCTGAGCGGCCGGAGTTCAACCCGAATGCCGGCGGCTCCGTTATCGATTCAATCCTCGGCCTCGCCGGGCTGTCGCGGCGGAGCACGCCGAAGAGCGACGATGAGCGGATGCTGGAACTCTACTTCGAGCGGCTCTCGGTCTATCAGGTCGATAAATCCCGTGTGATCTCGATCGAGTTTCAGTCACAGGACCCCGAATTTGCCGCGCGGGTCGCGAACGCCATCGCCGAAGGCTATCTGAAGCTGCAACAGCAGGCGAAGCAGGATGCGATCAAGCAGGCAGGGCAGTGGCTCTCCGGCGAAATCGAGCGGCTGCGGATGCGCGTCGCCGAAGCGGAATCGAAGGTCGAGGAGTTCCGCGTCAAGTCAAACCTATATGTCGGACCGAACAACAATACGCTGAGCGCGATGTCGCTCGGCGATCTGAACACGCAGCTTGCCGCGGCGCGCACCAAGAAGGCCGACGCCGAGACCAAGGCGCGCCTCATTCGCGAGATTCTCCGAAGCGGCAAGCCGGTCGAGACCAGCGAAGTGCTGAATTCCGAACTGATCCGCCGTCTCAACGAACAGCGCGTCACCTTGCGCGCGCAACTTGCGGAGCAGTCGTCGACGCTCTTGGACCAGCATCCGCGCATCAAGGAACTGCGCGCGCAAATCGTGGACCTGGAGGCGCAGACGCGGCTTGCAGCCGACAAGCTCGCGCGCAGCTTCGAGAACGACGCGCTGCTCGCTTCGGCACAGGCCAATGCCATTCTAGTCGCGCTCGATCAGCAGAAGAAGATGTCCGGCGCATTGAATTCGCAGGACGTGCAGCTTCGCTCGCTGGAGCGGGATGCGAAATCCCAGCGCGATCTTCTGGAATCCTATCTCTCGCGCTACCGCGACACGGTTTCGCGTGAGACACCGAACGCGGTGCAGGCGGATGCGCGGATTATCTCGCGCGCGGTCGCGTCGAACAAAGTGCATTTCCCGAAGAAGCTGCCGATCGTCTTTATTGCGACCATTGGCGCGCTGATCGCGATGATCGGCTTCCTCGCGACTGCTGAACTCCTTCGCGGCGAGGTCTATCGCACGGTGATGCGGGAGCGGGAGCTTGTCGAAGCCGCAGCGCCGCTTGCACCGGCTATGCCGAAAGCATCTCCAGTGAATCCGGAATTTGCTGAAAGCCTGCGAACCGGGCCTTTAACTGCACAAGTGCGGCGCATGGGCCGGGGTATTGTGATTGTTACGCGCCCAGCTCACGAGCCTTCATCCGAGCTTGCCTTGGACCTCGCGCGCGAACTCGCCGAAGGCGGAACGCGCGCCCTTTTTGTCGATCTCGATGTGGAAGCGGCGGTCAGCCAGAAGGCGGGCGTTCGCAATGGCATCGGCGATCTTCTGCTCGGCAAGGTTTCGTTTGCCGAGGCGATCGAGCGCGATCCGCTTTCACGTGCGCATATCCTCGGCACAGGCCGCATGATGCCCGATATTGCCGCGGTACTCTCTGCTGACCGGCTCGCAATCGTGCTCGGCGCGGTGGCGCAGAGCTACGACCATGTCATCGTCGCGACGCCGAGTTTGCTGCGCTATTCCTACGCATCGCGGCTCGGCCGCTTTGCGCGCGGAACGATTGTCGTTGCAAGCGAAGACGATACCGCTGCCGGTGTCGCTGCCGCGGACGCGCTAACAGGCATGGGTTTCCCGAACATCGCGGTGGTCGCGGTTGCGCCGGACAAGCCGACGATGACGCCTACGCCGGAAGCGGCGGCAGCTTAGCGCGACAGCAGACCGCGGACGGTTTTTGCCGCGCGCCACAAAGCGGGCGTCGATTTCACGAAGCGTTTCAGGCCGGCCTGTGCGCGCAAGAGCGGCACGAGGGCATGGCCCTTGGATGAGAGCGGAATAAAGCTGTCGAACAGCTCTTCCTTTTCGTCGCAATACACGAATTTGTATTCGGCCTCGCCGACGCCGAGATCCATGATCTCGAAGTGGCGGTCGGCGACGTTTGCGACGATGTGCGAGATCGTGATGATGCCGGGGCTCCAGCGCGCGTTCTCGCTGGCGGTGTAAGAACTGATCATGGTGGACAGGCGCTTACCGTCCGTGACGCCTGCGTAGAGCGCAAGAACTTCGCTCTCGCATTCGAGTGCATGAATTTCCAGTACGCGTGCCGTGGCGGCGGCGCGCAGAAAGTTTTCTACTTCCGGTTCGTCGAACGGGTTCGGAATTTTCATCGCCGCCATGTATTCGCGCTTCTGCACGAAGAAGGCTTCCATGCAGCGCCCGATCTGTTCCGGCGTAGAAGCGACCATGTAGCGATAGCCGGGAAGCTTCGTGAGTTTCTTTTCCTTGCCGCGAATGCGTCCGCGATAGGATGACGTTAGCTGACGCGTGAGCACCGCTTCGCCGTTCTCGCCGAGTTTCAAGCGATAGCCGGTGCTGGGCGAGGGCTGATGCGGGAAGGCGAGCAGCGGGTTTTGAGTGCCGTGCCAGGAAAAAGGCTGGTTGTGCAACTCAAGCGCGGCTAGTTCCGGCTCGGCCGCCGCCAGCGCATCGAATAGCTGCTGTACGAAATCGCGGTCGAATGCGAAATCGCGCCGCCACAAACCGAAATTGTAGTTCGCGTGTTTGCCGGCAAGGAAACAGGCCACGGGAAACGGACCACGCGAGAATTTTCCGAGCGGCAGCAGGCAAAGCGGCTTGCCGCTCGCGTCACAGGCGACCGCAATCAGCGGGGTCACGCCTTCGTTTGCGCCGATGTGTTCGTGCCACAGGCGCAGAAAATCGAAGCGCTGATAGGGAGTAAGGGCGGCGGCGTTCTCGAATTCGCGCCAGAGGGCTTCTACGGCGCCGAAATCCCGATAGAGCTCGAAGCGCGCGAACGCCTTGCCGCGCACGGGCGCAGCGGCAGCTTCATGCTGTGATGACGGAGTTGCTTGGACGCGCTGGAGCACGTTTCTTACGCCTTTCCCCGGAGATCCCCTCGGGCAGCCTTAGACTGTCAAAGAAATCTCAATAATCCGTTGGCAGATTGTTTGAAACAGGGGGCTCTCCAAGCCATTGATGAAACTATGAATTTAAGAACTGCTGGAATCCGTCTTGGTCTGGAGGCGCTCTATTTCTCGGGCGCGTGGAAGGTTTTGGGCCCGCTTTCCTCAGGCATCGGCACCATTTTTACGATGCACCACGTGCGGCCGGAGCGCCCGGAGGCGTTCCAGCCGAACGCCTTGCTCGAAATCGAGCCGTCGTTTCTGGAAACGCTGATCGAATACTTGCGCTACAAGAAGGTCGATATCGTTTCGCTCGCCGAGGCAAAGCGCCGCCTGCGCGAGCAGGACTACATGAAGCGCTTCGTCTGCTTCACGCTGGACGACGGCTATCGCGACAATCTCGAATTCGCCTGGCCCATTTTCAAAAAGCATGACGTGCCGGCAGCGCTCTTCATCGCGACCAGCTTTCCGGAGAAGACCGGGCTGCTGTGGTGGATTGCGCTGGAGCGCGTGATTGCTGTGACCGATCGCGTCGAAGTCGAAATGAACGGCGTCACGCGCGTATTCGATTGCGCAAGTGATGGCGCGAAGCAGAACAGCTATGAGCGGATTTACTGGTGGCTGCGCGGGCTTTCCGACGAGGGAGAACTACGCAAGGTCGTCACAGGAATGTGCGAACGCTACGGCGTCGATCCGCTCGGGCCCTGCAAGGAGCTTTGCATGGGTTGGGACGAGATCAAGACGATAGCATCCGATCCGTTGATTACGATCGGCGCGCATAGCGTGAACCACACCATGCTGATGAAGTGGGACGCCGCGGCCGCAAAGCACGAGCTTGTCGAAAGCCGGTCAGCGATCGAGGCGGCGCTTGGCACAAAGCCCGCCGATTTCGCTTATCCGGTCGGCGACCATACTTCTGCGGGTTTGCGCGATTTCGCGCTGGCTATCGAAGCCGGCTACGAACTCGCGGTCACGACGCGCCCCGGCGTTATTTTTCCCGAACATCGCGAACATATGACGGCGCTGCCGCGCGTGTCCTTGAACGGAAATTTTCAGAAGGTCCGCCATGTCGACGTGCTGCGCTCAGGCGTGCCGTTTTCGCTGCCGAGCTGCTTCCGCCGCCTCGATGTAGCTTAATTGATTTTGCGCGTGATCTTGTCCGAAAACCGGTGCCCACTTTTCGGGATCACGCGCTAATCCTTCCGCGCCATCCAGCGGATCAACAGGCCGGCGGGTAACACCCAGACCAAACCCAGAAACAGAAATACGAGAAAACGGCCGTAGCCCGGCAGCTCGACCACGCGCCCTTGTGCGAGCAGCATCCCGAACAGCGCCCAGAAGATCACGAAGATCAGAAGAAGCACGGTGCCGATCAGTTTGCGGGAGCGCTGGCGCATGAGGTGCGGCTTTGCGTGTATTGCGAGGAAGGGAGCCGCTCTATAAACCTCGCGCGGCTGCTTGTGAAACAAGATTGTGAGAGCCAATGCCGCAGGTTGCCGATCCGATGCGTGAAGTGCGCCGCTGGCTTTGGGCGGTTGCCGTGCTCGTCGCCGGGATGGTGATGCTGGGTGGTGCCACGCGGCTCACGGGCTCGGGCTTGTCCATCACCGAATGGAATGTCGTGACCGGCGTGTTTCCGCCGCTCACCGATGCGGCGTGGCTCGCGGAGTTTCAGAAGTACAAAGCCATTCCGCAGTATCTTGAGATCAACAAGGGGATGAGTCTTTCCGATTTCAAGTTCATCTATTTCTGGGAATGGGCGCACAGGCTTTTAGGGCGCATCGTCGGTTTCGCATTCGCAATTCCGCTTGGCATTTTCTGGTGGCGCGGAAAGATCGACCGCACGCTCGGCGCAAAGCTCTTGGTGCTTCTGTTTCTCGGCGGGCTGCAAGGCTTTATCGGCTGGTGGATGGTGGCGAGCGGATTGTCGGTGCGCACCGATGTCAGCCAGTACCGGCTCGCCGTTCATCTGACGCTGGCCTGCATTATTTTTGTTGGACTGATCTGGGTCGCGACCACGCTACTGCCGAAGCGCGAAATCGGCAGGCGAGGGAAGGTCTTTGCGATTATTCTGATCGCGCTGTCGCTGGTGCAGGTATTCCTCGGCGCGATTGTTGCGAAGACGAATGCGGGGTTGACCTTCAACACCTGGCCGCTGATCGACGGCGTGTTTCATCCGAAACGCGAGCAGCTATTTTTACTCGAGCCGTGGTGGCGAAACGTCTTCGAGAACGTTCTTGCCGTGCAGTTCAATCACCGCATGACGGCGTATCTGTTGTGGTTCGCCGCACTCGGCTATGCGCTGTACCAGATGCGGCGCGCGGCTTCGCGTGAAGCGTGGATATTGTTTGCGCTGATTAGCGCGCAAGCCGTACTCGGTATCGTCACGTTGCTTTACGCGGTGCCGCTCGCGCTCGGCCTTGCGCATCAGGCGGGCGCAGTCGCGGTGCTGGCTTACGCGAGTTTTCACGCAGCGAAATTATCTTGATCGTCATGCCCGGCATTCAAGTCGGCTTTAGCCGACTTGAAAATATTGATGCCGAAGTCGGGTAAACCCGACTTCGGGTGCCGGGCATCCACGCCTTAAAGACTTGATACGCTGCAAAGACGTGGATGGCCGGGACAGGCCCGGCCATGACGAGGATTGGGATTGCTTAAGCGCTCAAGCCCTGTTCGAGATCGGCGATGATGTCCTCGACATCCTCGATGCCGATGGAAAGCCGCACGACTTCCGGTCCGGCGCCCGCCGCTTTCTTCTGCTCATCCGAAAGCTGCTTGTGCGTAGTCGAAGCGGGGTGAATGATCAGCGAGCGCGTGTCGCCGATATTCGCCAGATGCGAGAACAGCTCAACCGATGAGACGAGCTTCACGCCTGCGTCGAAGCCGCCCTTCAAGCCGAAGGTCAGCACCGCGCCCGCGCCCTTGGGCGAATACTTCTGCTGGAGCGCGTGATACTTGTCCGACTTCAGGCCCGCATAGCTGACCCAGCTTACTTTCGGGTGCTTGCTGAGCCACTCCGCGACTTTCAGCGCATTGTCCGAATGCTTCTGCACGCGCAGCGGCAGTGTTTCGATGCCGGTCGCAATCAGGAATGCATTGAACGGCGAGAGCGCGGGGCCGAGATCGCGCAGGCCCAGCACGCGCGTTGCAATCGCGAACGCGAAGTTGCCGAAGGTTTCCGCGAGCACGATGCCGTTATATTCCGGGCGCGGTGCGGACAACATCGGATAGCGCTTGTTATTGATCCAGTTGAACTTGCCGCCATCGACGATGATACCCGCAATCGAGTTGCCATGGCCGCCGAGAAATTTCGTCGCCGAATGAATGACAATGTCGGCGCCGAACTGGAACGGCTTGATCAGATAGGGGGTGGCGAGCGTGTTATCGACGATCAGCGGCACGCCGGCCTTGTTCGCGATTTTCGCGATGCCTTCGATGTCGGTGACGATGCCGCCGGGGTTTGCGATGGATTCCACGAAGATCGCCTTGGTCTTCGGCGTGATCGCTTTCTCGAAGGTGGAGAGATCGTCGGTGTCGGCCCAGACCACATTCCAGCCGAAACTTTTCACGGAGTGGCTTAGCTGATTGATCGAGCCGCCATAGAGGCGCTTCGCGGCGATGACTTCGTCGCCGGGCGTGAGCAAAGCATGGAAGACGAGGATTTGTGCGGCGTGTCCGCTTGCCACGGCTAGCGCGCCGGTGCCGCCTTCTAGCGCAGCCACGCGCTCTTCGAGCACGTTGTTCGTGGGGTTGCCGATGCGCGTGTAGATGTTGCCGAAGGTTTGCAGGCCGAAAAGAGACGCCGCGTGCTCGACATCGTCGAACACGAACGAAGTCGTCTGATAAATCGGCGTCGCGCGCGCGCCTGTCGTTGGATCGGGCGATG
>LNEZ01000026.1 GCA_001464215.1 Rhizobiales bacterium Ga0077548
TTGAGTTGCAATTGGCTCGGCAAAAGGACCTGAGTATGCATTGCAGTCACGATATCCGTTAAACCAAAACGCTATCCTGCGTTGGACGCTAGCAAGTCGCAACAGTTCGTACCGGCGTACCATCTCATTAACCTCCTTCCCCTACCCTTCCTCCTCTGGCGCGAACGAAAAGTTCCCGCCCGCATCCGACTCTCAGGAAATGTCTTTGGGACGAATGGAGGGAGTGATGAGAAAGATTCTATTTGCCGCTGCGGTTTCGCTTGCAGCGCTCGCAGCATCGGCGCCCGCACAGGCACAGAGTCCGACATGGACCGGCGCCGTGGTCGGCGGACTGACCGGCCTCGTGGTCGCCGGCCCTGTCGGTCTCGTTGTCGGGGGCGTTGGTGGTGCTGTTGTCGGCAACAATGTCGAGCGCCCGCGCCGCAGCGTCTGTTACGTCAACGACCGTGGCCGGGAAGTCTGCCGCCCGCGCTGAACAAATTTAGATTAAGTAATAGAGCCGCCCTCGGGCGGCTCTTTCTTTTCGTTCTTCATTCAACAATTCATTCATCCGTCATTCACCGCACACGAACGTGAATTGAAAACGCGGCCGG
Organism: Rhizobiales bacterium Ga0077548; assembly: GCA_001464215.1. Taxonomy (GTDB): domain Bacteria; phylum Pseudomonadota; class Alphaproteobacteria; order Rhizobiales; family Xanthobacteraceae. The sequence goes on from LNEZ01000026.1 coordinate 594, forward strand.
CGCGCATAATCTTCCCGGCATGAAACCGCGCCGACTATCCTTCGCAATAACAGCTTTTGCGCTGGTGCTTGCCGCCGGTTCTCCGGCGTTGGCCGGCACGTCCCGCGGCTTCGAAAACGGCGGATATTTCAGCCGCTTCAATCCCGTCGTCGCGGAGTATAACCGCAGCGGCGATCCATTCCGCATCATCGGACTATGTCAGTCCGCCTGCACGCTATTTCTGTCGATCCGCAATATGTGCATTGAGCCGCAGGCAACATTCCAGTTTCACGCGGGCAACGACGGCAAGGGTAACCTCTCAAAGGACGCGACCCAGCATATGCTGAACGCATACAGCCCGAAGCTGCGCCGCTTCGTAATCGAGAACGGCTACATGGAGACGTTCGATTTCCACACGATTTCCGGCCGGGACATGATCGAGAAGTTCGGCTACCCGGCCTGCACGGCGCAGCATCGGATCGCCAATTCCGAATCGCCCCGCAACCTGGGGCGCGGAAACGAGGGCGTCTTCAACGGATCGGCACAGCAGACAAACGAAACAAACCAAATTGCGCTACGCGGCAGAGAAGGCGTTTTCAGGTGAGCGTTTGACGACTGGCCCTGCCGAAACGAAGCGATAGGCCGCCCCACCGGGCGGCCTTATCATTTCTACACACCGTAAATATCTGAAAAATAACAAGAATCTACGCTCACACGCGCCTGTGATTGGCCGCGTGATGCCCATCACACCGGCCTCGCCTCTCCGCTCCTAGGTTCGCTGCAAGTCAAGGGAATGAAACGAACCCATCTCATGGAGAGAAAAATGTTCAACCGAATGATCATCATTGCAGCCACCGCCGCCCTTTCCGCCATGCTCGTTGCAGGCACTGTGCAGGCGCAAGTCCCGGGCAAGCTCATCGTCAACCAGCTTTCCGGCAAGTGCCTCGACGTGCCGGGCATCTCGAACTTCACGCCGGGCACGCCCTTGCAGCTGTTCGACTGCGAAACCAACGGCCTCGATTACAGCGGCAAGACGTCCGACCAGTTCTGGGCTTTCGGCCCGCAGGGTCAGATCCGCAACACGCTCTCGGGCCTGTGCATCGACATTTCGGGCACCGAAAACGGCAGCCTGATCCAGATCAAGACCTGCGACCCGACCAACGTCGCGCAGAACTGGATCGTCCGTCAGGACGGCTTTATCCAGAACGAGGTGACTGGTAAGTGCATCAACACCTTCGGTGCAACGACCAACACCACGCCCCTGCAGCTTACCGAATGCGAAATCGGCCTCGCACAGACCGCCCAGCGCTGGCGCTCGTAATACTTATGCAAACTAATAGTTGGCGCTGCCGGAAACGGCGGCGCCAAAATCTTTTATGGCGGCGCACAGCAAAAAAAATACGCGGCTCCAGTTCACAACGCGGTCTTTCGGCTTAAAGTGTCACAGTAGAACTACGGTCGAGGGGGGACACCGATGATCCGCAATTCTATTTTTCTGGCCGCGCTCGCGGCAATCTGTACTTTGTTGTCTGCTGGCGCACAGGCGCAGGTAGCAGGACGCCTCATCGTCAATCAGCAATCCGGAAAATGTCTCGATGTGCCCGGCATATCGAACTACACGCCGGGCACGCCCTTGCAGCTTTACGATTGCGAAGGAAACCGCGTGGACTTCAGCGGCAAACCTTCGGATCAGTTCTGGGTTTTCGGCGTGCAAGGCAATATCCGCAATTCGCTTTCCGGAATGTGCTTGGACATTTCCGGCGCGCAGTCCGGCGCCCTGTTGACGGTCGCCCTGTGCAATCAGGGTAACCCGGCACAGGTCTGGGTCGTCCGTCAGGACGGCTTTATCGTGAACGCCGCGACCGGGAAATGCGTCGGACCGGCGGGCTATGCAGGGTTAGGCAACCAGACGCCGCTGCTCCATGGCGATTGTGAGTTCGGGAATCCGCAAACGCTTCAGCGCTGGCGTTACTGAGCACGAGCAAGCCGAAGCAGGCAGGCGCCGCGCTCGAACGCGGCGCCGCTCAACTCCTGCCGAGGAAATCCATCTTTCCTAGCGCGACACCTTTGTGGCGCAGGATCGCGTAAGCGGTCGTGACATGGAAGAAGAAGTTAGGGATTGCGAAACCTTGAAGGTACTGCACGCCGGTGAACTTGTATTCGTTCGGCCCTGCCTTGAAGTTGATTTCGCGCTCCTCGCTGCCGTCGATCGCGGATGACGGCACGCTCGTCAGATAGTCGATGGTTTTCTGGATGCGCTCATGCAATTCGGGAATGGTTTTCTCGACATCGGGAAAACCCGGCGCGGGTGTCGCCGATAGCCGCGCGGCGCAGCCCTTCGCGGCGTCGCTTGCGCGCTGGATTTGCCCCACGAGGGTCAGCATATCCGGCGCGAGCCGCGCTTCGGCAAAAGAGGCCGCGTTCGGATGCGCCTCACCCTTCTTCAGTATCTCCGAGAGATTGCGCAGCGCGCGGATAAACAAAGGCACGGACGCTTGCGACATCGAGAGCGGCATTGAGAAATTTCCTTACATCGCGGGCTTGAATGCCCGCGCAGCTTTCCAGATCAGCCAGACGAAGAACGCGAGCACGATGACTTGTGCAATCGCAAACGGCGGCTCCATCAAGGTTGGAGCCATCGCACGCAGTACCGGCACCTTCTTGAAGAGCTGCGCGACCAGCACGAATACGTTGAAGTAGAGCGCGAGCAACGCCGTGACCGCGTAAATCCAGCGCCACGAACCGCGATAGCGGAAGACATATTGCGCGGCTATCACGGCGGCGAGCACGATCAGCGAGATCAGCCCGACCCAGTGCGAGTCGCCAAAACGCGAGAATGGAAACAGGAAACCCGTGACGCTCGTCAGCACCGTGGTTACTAGAAATACGACGGTCCAGAACTTGGTCGCATTATTGCGCAACAGGCCCAAGGCAAGCGGGATTCCGGCGGCAAGCGCGACGATGCTTAAGCCCGTATGAATATAAGTGAGAAGCGTCAGATCCATGGCTACCCCCGTTGGTGGCTGGCGCGGATGCTAGTTTGCCCAAGCGACAAGAGCCAGCGGTCCGCGCTATAGAAAACGCATCGCTGAATCGTGAGCCGCGCATGAGCCAGCCCAACACGACACCGCCGGAAAAAGCACCTCCCTCACTAGGAAGCACGCTTTTCCTGAGCGGCATCTGCATCCTGATGGGCGGCGTGGTTTTCCTGATCGGCATTGGCGTGATTCCAAGCGGCAGGGCCGACCCTTCAGCATTCGCGCGGCTGCTCGCAATCGGCGCGGGTCTTTTGTTTATCTTCGCAGGCTTCATGGTGATCGTCCGCGATCTCGGCGGCGCCAGAGATAAGCAGGAACTGCCCGCGAACGCGCCGCTCTTGTTTCGGATCGGCGAGCAGGCACTTTCCATCGTGCTGCTCGCGATCTTCGCGGCCGTGTCGAGCATCATCGCTTTCGGCCCGTTCTTCGCAAGCGGCGCGCTGCCTGACATGACGCGCCAGATGGGCAGCTTCGGCGCGGCGGTCTTCCGTCTTATTAACGGCGCCTTTGCCCTCGTACTCTGGTATGCCGTGATCTATCTCGTGATCTCGAAATTGAAGAAGCGCAGCGGCGGGCCGCAATAGAATGAAAATAACCAGACGCAGTTTCGTCGCGGGATCGCTCGCGCTTTCCGCGATCCCCGCTTTCGCGCAGAAGGACGATGTTCTTACCGAAGAACTGATCTGGCGCGATCCGGCAATTCCCGTCGCCGGGAATCCGAAGGGCGATCTTACCATCGCCGAATATTCCGATTTCAACTGCCCCTACTGCCGCAAGGTGTTCCCGGTGTTGCAAAAAGTCGTGCGCGAGGACGGCAATATCCGTCTCGCTTACAAGCTATGGCCGATCTTCGGCCCGCCGTCGGTTTACGGTGCGCAGATGACGCTGGCTGCCCGCGCACAGGGGAAATATGTACAGGCTTACGACGCGCTGATGTCCAGCAATACGCGCATCACCGAAGAAACCACCGACCGCATACTTGCCGGCGCTGGTGTCGACGTGAAAAGGGCGAAGCAGGACTTGCAGAAGAATATTACCGAGATCGGCGCCGTGCTGAAGCGCCATCACGCGCAGGCGAACGCTTTCAGCTTTCAGGGCACGCCGTCTTTCATCATCGGAAAATTCCGCCTCTTTGGCGCGCAGCAAGAAGAAGTGTTCAAGCAGGCGATTGCCGACGCGCGGAAAGCCTTGAAGAACTGAGAATAGAAATGCGCCTGCTGCTAGCCTTGCCTCTTCTGCTTATCTTTTTCATTCCCGCAGCCGCGCAGCAAAGCGCGAAGGACAAGGAATGGATTGCGCATTGCATCTCGCAGATTTCGGAAACGAATAAATCCCGTGCGCGGGCTTATTGCGGCTGCATGGCGGGAACCGTGGATACTTCGGAGAAATTGCGCCAGACGGAACTAGAGCGCTCGTTCCCGTCGGTGCATCAAGAGTGTTTCAAGAAGGCGGGATTTAAGGTGCCGAACTAAAGTACTTACGTTGGTTTATAAGTACCATCATCAAGCCCAAAAATGCACATTCCGGCATCCATAGACTGAATTCCCTCTCCAGCTTCCGCAAGCGCTTCGAGTGCTTTCCGCCCCAAATCTGGAGCGATCGCCAGAGTTGCCTTTATTGCATTTAGCCGTACTTGTGGATTTTCATGATCATAGAGTGCAAGCAATAAACGCCGTTGATCGCCTTCCCGCCGCTGTAATTCATCTTCCACGGCTACTATTTTGTCGAAGAGGCGGTTGAATTTCGCAATCTCGTCCATCATCAACGCGTCATACTGCGCCGAGCCTATTTCAATACATTTCGCTACCAACTGTTCAGCGGTCATGTACGAGAGCTTCATGGTTTTAGAACCCTGACCGCGATCAACGCCTCTCTTCCGACTCTAAGGCGCGTCGCCCAATCTTTCCCTTCTAAGTATTTTCGCGGCGACTGGAATCCGTAACGTCGATTCTTCGTTTGATACCAAGCGTTAATTTCCCAGTGCTTCAAAGTGGGTACGCGGACTAAGTTCTCAGGAGAATCGATCATCGACCTTGGGAAACCATCTCGCTCAGCTGCGGTCTGTTCTACTAAGTGGTGAATATCATACGCCTTCGCAGGATTGCTGACAGCCTCTTGCAACTCACCGAGCGACTTCGGGAGATCAAGATAAGACCGGATATAAGGGTAGGCTTCATCTAGAATCTGAGCTGCATCCAGAAGGTTTAGAAGCGTCCCCAGAAATGGGCCAAATGTTACTTCTTTTGCGGCCGCTCGCGCGAGCAAAAGCGCTACCTCTTTGATGATTTGATTTTTTAGCTTGGTATCACTGTTGCCCGAACTGTTGGAGCCCGTATCAGTCCATCTGCCGCGGTCGTCACGAGGCTGATTGGGATCAAAGTTGGCTTTCAGCGATTTAGCCAACTCTCCAAGACGAAGTTGCACTGAGAATGCAGCGCCCAACCACTTCGCCCTCAAACCCCCAGAAGAATAACTATCGAGTAACATCAAACTCCAATCCTAAACCTCATACTAGATAGGATTATTTTCCTTGTATGTCAAGACAAACAAAAAGGCCGCTCTCTCGACGGCCTTTTCACTCCCTCGTCATGGCCGGGCTTGTCCCGGCTATGCACGCCTTATCTGGGTCAACTCAGGAAAGACGTAGATGCCCGGCACAAGGCCGGGCATGACGCTTCCTGTTTGTCGAATTACTCCGGCCGCTGTTCGCCTTTCGGCTCTTCGTTCGCGGGGCGGTTCTTGCGCTCGTTCATGAATTCGTCGAACTCGGTCTTGTCCTTCGCGAAGCGCAAGCGGTCGAGAAATTCCTTGAACTCGCTCTGCTCGTCTTCGAGCCGCTTCAGCGTCTCCGAGCGATATTCGTCGAAGGCGCGGTTGCCGGAAGTCGGCGCGTAGTCATAGGCGTGGCCGCCCATCATGCGCGAACGCATACGATCCATCTTCCATTGCAGCTTCTGCATCTTGTACTCGCCGCGATCGGCACAACGTCCGTAACCCATGTGACCTCTCCCGAATCTTCCCGTGAAAATGATGAACGCGAGGGTGGCGAGACCTAGCGGCCACCAAATGACGAAGCCCAGAACCATCAAGAAGACCCAGGCCAAGACTCCAAACTGATCGATCTTGAACGCGATAGGCATTTCGCTCTCCATTTGCAGGCCCGCCACGGGCCTCTCGTGTAAATGTAAATAACATTCACATTGGCCAGGTCAAGGACTTTTCGAAGATATTTTGAGCGTCGGTGGAGAAGGCGGCGGGAAAGCCTCAGACCTGCAAGCCCAAGCCTTTGAGATAAACCAGCATTTGCGCTTCCAGGAGGTCTTCCGCGCTCATGGGCAAGGGTCTCCGCGCGGCGTCCGCGCGGGCAAACAGCGAGGCGATGCCATGGGTCATCGACCAGATATGGAGCGCCACCATCAGCGCTGGCGGCCTGCCCTTCTCCGGCATTTTGGCGACCAGAATTTCCGCCGCCGCACGCAGCGACTGGAATGAGCGGTCGGCCGCCTCGCGCAGTTCCGGATCGTTGCCGATCGCAACCCCGCCCTCGAACATCGCGGCGTAATAGCCGGGCTCGTTGCGCGCGAAGTTTAAATAGGCAGCGCCAATGCGCTTGAATGCTGCGGCGGTCGAAGGCTTCCCCTCGCCCCATGCTTCGCGGAGCTTCTCCGAAAACAGTTTGAAGCCGCGCTTGGCGACATCGATCATCAACTCGTCGCGGTCGCGGAAATGACGATAGGGCGCGGCCGGCGAAACGCCAGCCCAGCGCGCAGTATCGGCAAAGGTGAAGCCCGCGGGCCCCTTCTCCTTGATCAGTTCCAGCGCCGCGCGGACGAGATCCTCGCGCAGATCGCCGTGATGATAGCCGCGCGAGCCGCGCCCGCCTGGTTTCCAGCTCATGTGAATCGCTTTTACATTGCGCCTGCCCGCCCGTCGAGGCGGCGCTCAGCGCCACGCAAACAGCGGCTGCTCGAACTCAGATACGCGGGCGATACGGCCGTGAAGCAATTCCGAAAATTGGTAAATGATCGCGGCGGTCGGCGCGTGCAGATGACTTCCCATGAGCGCGATCTTGATGACTGGCCGCGTGCTTTCCTTGATCGAAGCGAAGCTGACGCTCTCTTTTGTCACGAACCCGTCGAGCGGGATTCGATAAGCGAACGCCACTTCCTCCGGATTCAGCCGCAAGGGTTCGCTGTTTTCGGCCCAGACCACGATCGGCGTGATGCGGTAGCCGGACCGCGACACGAAATCGTCGAGCGTTCCCAGAACCTCCTTCGATTTCGCGAAGTGCCGCCTGCGCAATCGTCTCGCCTTCGTCGCAACGCCCGCCCGGCAGCGCCCACTGCCCCGCGTGGTTGCGCATGGTCGAAGGCCGCTCGGTCAGAATAAACGCCGCGCGCCCGGAGCCGTTATCGGCAAGCGTCACCGCGACGGCCGCCTGCTTCAGCGCTTTGTCGGCAGCAATCGCTTCGCGCTCAAATGCAGCGCAGCGCGTGGCGACCAGCGCCTTGAATTCGGCATCAAAGAGAAAAGACAGGGGACCGCGCCTTGAACATTTGGAACTTAAGGTTCCTCAAAGCGTTTTTTCCCGTTGAGGGCAACTGGGGATGTAGCGGCCTTTTACCGACGGAGATCAATATGCGCATCGCAATCGCTGCCGCTATTTTTGCGGCTTCCTCCGGCTTCGCCACGGCGGACTTTTACGTCGTCCATAATATGCAGACCGGGAAATGCTCGATCGAACAGGAACTGCCGTCCTCGGCCGGGACGCAGATTCTTCTAAACAACATATTCACGGAGCGCGCGGACGCGGAAGCTGCGCTGAAAGACGTTCCGGCCTGTAACTAGCGGCGATAGCGCTGATCATATCGCGGATTCAGGAAGCAGCCGGTGTTTCCCGGGCTTCGTGAAGCCATGCACTGCTCGTAGGTATACGCCTCGCAGACTTGCCTGGACCCGTGGTCCAGATTGTCAAATCTGCACCAGCGGTCTGCTTGCGCTTGCGCCTGCACCTGGATCTCGCCTCTCTGCATTTGCGTTGTTTGCGAGAGCGTCGGCGTAGCCGCGAATATGACAAGAGCAATCAGCGGCAATCGGATTTTCATCGGGAGTACTCCTAGCGGAAACGCGGGTCGTAGCGCGGGTTCATGTAGCACCGCTCGGTTTGGCTGGCGCGCGAAGCCATGCACTGTTGGAACGTGTAAGCCATGCAGATCGTCGCGGTTGAGCTGCCGGTGATCGGCTGATCGCGGCACCAAAGATCGGAAGGCGGATTCTGCGGTGCGCGCTGCTGCGCCTCAGAAATTACAGGGGCAACTAGAAACAAGGCGGTTGCGGCAAGCAAGAGCTTTCTCATTTCCACACGTCCTCAGTAATTCGGATTACGGCGCCGCCAGTCGGCGAAGCGCGGATCGTAAAGCGGGTTCAGATAGCAGCTCTCGGTATGGCTCGTGCGAGAGGCCATGCACTGCGCGTAGGTATAACCGCGACACACCATGGTGCTGCCGCCAAAGCCGGTCTGCACGTCGCGGCACCACGCATCGTAATAGGGTGCCTGCTGGCGCGGCTGCGCGTGGGCGCCGGTAATCGCAATCGCGCTGACCGAAAGCATCGCAAGCAGCATGGATTTTGTCTTCATCGGTATCTCCGTTGGCGGATCGCTTTTGTGGCCCCGCATGGTGTTTATTTTAGGCCTTATTGCCAAACCCGGCAGTTCACGACTTTGCTACCGGCTAAAACCGCCTGCGGTGACAGAGGTTGCACGCCATGTTTGACTTAAGTCGGAAACACAACATCTGTCTGGAAACCCAGTGAAAACCAAGCCGCGGATCGCACTTCTCCTTGGCGCGTTCTTCGCGCTTGCACAAACAAATTCTGCGTCTGCTTGCGCCTGCTGCACCCATACGGGCCAGCGTTATGTCGAAAACACCAAGCTGCTGCCGTACCATCGAAGCATCGTGGACGAACTGCGTTTCGCCAATCAGGCCAGTCTGTTCGTCGATGAGCGCGATCTCACCGAGATCAAGGGCATTGCAAATCCGTCGGAGAGTTACAGCCTGACCGTCACAAGGCAGAAAGACCGCTTCGTGTTTTCATTCCGTGACGAGAAGAAGAACGAAGGTACGCTCACGCTCGCCGTGGCGGACTTGATCGCAATATTCGAGGTCGATACGCGTGACGAGCCCTACAAAGATCAGGGGCTTGGCCCTGTGCTGTATAAAGAATGGCGGCTGACAGCGCCTTTCGCCGGTACCGGGATTTTCAAAGCCGGCAACGGCGGATATCAACGCATCACCTTGATCAACCAGGGCCGCGGGCGCGGCTGCACCGATGCCTTGCACTTCACGCACTGGACAATTTCCGTCCACGGCCCGCTCGGCAATTACCTGCTCTACGGCGAATTCGAGAAGCAGTAGCGCTGCTTATTCCCGCTCGTCGCAATTCGTCAGATCGAGCGCACAGGCGGACTTCCGCTCCTCCCGCGAGCGCATCTTGCACAAGGCTATCGCACGCGCTTCGGCAGCCGCTTTGGTCGGTGCAATGGCATAGCCGTAGCCCGGCTCCTTGGTGCTCGGATCGAATGCCACCGCGTAGCAGCTGCGCCGGAAGTTCGCGATAACGACGCAGTTCGGTGTCGCCTTCGGCGCACCTTTGAAGCCCCGGCACTGTTCCAGCGCGACCTGCTCGGCCTTCTCCCGGTTTGGAGAATTCACAACGGCGCCGACCGCAATCCCGTCGTCGGTGAGGTTAAACGTCATGCCGACCGCAAGCGCGCCTTCCGCGCGCGCCGATCCCGAAACCGCGATAAATAAAAGCAGTGCAACCGCCGCAATGATGTTCTGATGGCGCATACGATTCCCCTTTACCGAACCATATCCATGCTACATCGGCTCCTCAGCCCTGTCACAAATCCGTAATCGCGGTCTTGCAGGAAGCGTGACAGGCAAATGACGTCCACCGGCAAGAAATCTGCATCGCAACTACCCGTTCTCGCGGCGGGCGGCGTCGTGCTGCGGGGAAAGAAAAGACCGCTGATCGCGGTCGTGCAAATGCGTCACCAGAAAACCTGGGTGCTGCCGAAAGGCAAGCTGCATAAAAATGAAACGGTGCTCGCCGCCGCAAAACGCGAAGCAACGGAAGAAACCGGGCGCGAAGTGCGCCTCCATGAATATCTGGGCAAGATCGCATACGAGAGCGAGGGCCTGCCGAAGGTCGCGAAGTTCTGGCGCATGGAAGCGCATGGCAAGCCTGGCAAACTCATGCGCGATGTACAGGCGGTACAATGGCTGCCGCTTGCAAAAGCGATCGCCAAATTATCCCGTCCGCGCGAACGGAAATTCCTGCAGCGCGTAGGGCCGAGAGCGCTGGCGGCGGCGACACATAAAAATGCGCGCCACTCGGGTCTCTCCCGCCTCATGGGCTGGGTCGGTCCGCGCATCAAGCGGTTGCGCTTCTGGAGATATTTACTCCTCGGTTGATTGCGCCGAAACTGACGCGAGGAGAATGCCGCCATGTCGCTCAATCTTTACCTCGCCTATCTCGCCGCCTGCATCGTGCTTGTCATCGTACCCGGCCCTACCGTGACCGTGATTGTCGCGAACAGCCTGCGCTATGGCGCCCGTGCCGGACTTCTGAATGTCGCGGGCACGCAGCTCGGGCTCGCAGTCATGATCGGCATCGTCATTCTGGGTCTTGCTTCGCTCCTGGAGGCGATCGGCTGGTGGTTCGAAGTGTTGCGGCTCGCGGGTGCTGCTTATCTGATCTGGCTCGGCATCAAGCTGTTCCGGTCGGACGGCGCGTTCGATTCTGCGGACGCAGCACCGAAACCACGCGGCGGATTTTTCTTTCAAGGCTTCGTCGTGCTGATGAGCAACCCGAAGATCATCGTGCTGTTCGGCGCGCTGTTCCCGCAATTCATCGATCCGAAAGGCAACTACCTCGAACAGGTTCTGCTCCTTGGCGTCACCGCGATGATAACGGCAGCCGTCTTCGACACGATCTACGCGATCACGGCGGGGCGTGCCGGCGCGCTGCTGTCGCGCGCCCGCGTGCGCCTGCTCTCCAGAATCTCGGGCGGGTTCCTGATCGGCGGCGGCGTCTGGCTTGCGCTTACAAGGGCGCGGTGATTTGGCCGCGGCCGGAGTGTTGCCTAAAAATCGCGTCTCCGGGCCACGACAATAGACCCGTTGCATCGCGCCGCGTCTGCCATCATCATCAGCGGCAACAGCCAAAAGAGCCGGATAAAACAGGGATTTCCTAGACCGTTATGCGCGCGCTCGTAATTGCAGCTTTTGCTGCCGCTGCATCGCTTGCCGTACCGGCAAATGCGGCGACGATCACCAGCTACAAGGTCGCCGGCTGGAACATGGGCGCCTATACCAACGACCAGACCGGCCGCTTCTCGCATTGCGCGGCGTCCGCGCGTTATCAAAACGGATTGTTGCTGCTGTTCTCCGTGAGCGAGTCGTTCCGGTGGTCGATAGGCTTCTCGAGTCAGGACTGGAACCTGCGCGAGGGCCGTAGCTTCGACATCACGTTCAACATCGACGGCGGCCGCATGAACACCGTCCGCGGTACCGCGGTAACCAACCGGCTAATCCGCGCACCGCTGGCTGACAGCGTAGAACTGTTCAACCAGTTCCGGCAGGGCCTTCGTCTTGTAGCGAACGTAGACGACAATTCGCCGGTGACGTTCAATCTCACTGACACGAACGTAATGCTGACGGAAATCCTGCAGTGCGCGCAGAAACACAAAAGCTATGTCGCGAATAACGACAACCGTTCGCGCGAAGGCGACCGCGATTTCGGCCCCGGCAACAACAATCGCGTGACGCAGCCGGAGCGCAACCAGCAGCCGAACAGCAACACCGGCTTAGGTTCGGGTGGTGTGCGCAAAGACAACAACCTCGATAATCGTGTCGCCCGCGCGCCGGACCGCGACGACGATCCGATGCGGCCCGACCGTCAGCCCGAGCAGCCGCCGGCGAATACGCCAACCGTCGGACCGACCCCTGAATCGCGCAAGGAAGCAACCGAGATCGCAACCGACATTCTGCGGCGCGCTAATTTCACGTTTGAATTCCAGAAGCCCGAGCAACTAACCGGCGATCTGCGCGACAAGTATGACACCGTGTGGCGCGCCGACGGAATCTTGGGCACCTTGCGCATTCTTACCGGCGCACGCGGCGCCAGCATCGACAAACTTCGCGGCGAGTTGATTGCCGATGACGCAAGCTCCTGCAAAGGCAAGTTCGCGTCGGGCGCAGTACCCGCGATGAGCGGCTCGCAGTCGCAATCGATCTACACGTCCTGCGAAGGCCAGAACAACTGGTCGGTCTATTACATCGCGGTGCCGCGCCGCAAAGGCGGTATCTATCTCCTTGGCATCGCCGGCACCGGCGAGGCGGCAGCCCGCTTGCAGAACGTCGCCAACGCCTACCGCACGGTTGCGCTCGAAGTTCTTGAGCGGTGAGCGCCAGCAAGAAATTTCCGGAGAACGTGAAGCCCGGCGGTCATATGCCGGCGGGCTTGCCTTTCTCCGAGGGCATGGCTGCCGGAAATCTCGTATTTCTTTCCGGCCAGCTCGGCACCCTGCCGGACAAACTGGAGCTGAACAACAAAACCGCCGAAGACGAATTCCGTCAGGTGATGGAAAATGTCTTCTCGACGCTAAAAGCAAACGGCCTCGGCGCGAAGAATGTCGTCAAATGTCTCGTGATGCTTGCCGACATGAAAGACTGGCCGGCCTTCAACAAGATTTATCTCGAATATTTCGAGGAGCCCTACCCGGCACGTTCCGCCTTCGGTGCGAACGGACTTGCGCTCAACGCCCGCGTGGAGCTTGAAGTAATCGCAATGCGGAGTGACGGATGACAAGTGCTTATGGGTTTGCCTTGGGTGCGGCGGTAGCCATCGCCGGCGCCTATTTCACGGGCCGCAACGGCGGCATCGAGTTCTGGCTGTTCGTGATCGGCGCGGTGGGTTTCATCATTGCCGCGGCGGGCCAGTACTTCAAAGCCAAGCAAAGCAAGGGTTAATTGCCCGCCCTTTAACCGCCACGCTAGAGCGCCTATATTCAGGGTGCCGGAGCAATCCGGCTATGGCGATAAACGCTCGTTGTAATAAACCTTTCGGACCCGGGGGCGGTACCCGGCGCCTCCACCCAAACCCGGCTCCCGGCACGGATTTCGCCGGGCTTCGGCGGGGGCGAAATAGGATCGACGAGGGCGTAAAGAGCGCGGCTTTTGCTCGGCATGGTTCCGCCGTTATCGGGCCATTGATAGTTGCGAATGACAACTATGCTCCGGTTGCTCAGGCCGCGTAAGCGGTTTGATCACTGGGAATTAAGCCCTGAGGGTTAGCACTTTCAGGCGGGGTTCGGAGGCACCTGGCAACAGAAGCCTCCACTACTCTTTCTGCTCGCTGGCGCGCTCACACGGAATCGGGTTCTATCCATCGATGACCGATTTAATCCGCTACGACCTCCTCGCGCAGGACGCGCTTCGCGGCGTTGTCCGCAAGGTGCTGGTCGATGTCGCGAAAGACGGGTTGCCCGGCGAGCATCACTTCTTCATTGCCTTCGATACGCGTGCACAAGGGTTGCGCATCTCGGATCGCCTCCGCGCACAATTCCCCGAAGAAATGACCATCGTCTTGCAGCATCAGTTCTGGGACTTAAAAGTCGGCGATCACGCCTTCGAAGTCGGCGTTTCCTTCAACGGCGCACCGGAACGGCTGTTGATTCCCTTCGCCGCCGTCAAAGGCTTCTTCGATCCGTCGGTGCAGTTCGGGCTTCAGTTCGAAGTCGTCTCGAACGAAAACGCCGAAGGCCAGACTGGCGAGTTGAAAATCGCGAACAACGACAAGACCGGCGAAAAGCCGGTTGCAGTTACACCGCCGAAGGGCGCCGCCTCGGAACCGGAAGTCGCAAAGCCCGCGCGCGAGAAAGCGCCGGAGAGCGCACCCGCCGAGAAGCCTGATGCCTCCGGCGCGGAAATCGTCAGCCTCGACAAGTTCCGCAAGAAGTGAATTCGCTGCCACTCGTTCTCGTCGTCGCCGTGGCAGAGAACGGCGTGATCGGCCGCCGCGGGCAAATGCCGTGGCGCATCTCCGGCGATCTCAAACACTTCAAAGCCGTTACGATGGGAAAACCCATTCTCATGGGCCGCAAGACCTATGACTCGATCGGCAAGCCGCTGCCCGGACGCACCAGCATCGTGCTGACGCGCGATAAAAACTGGCGTGCCGAAGGCGTCCTCGTCGGGCACTCGCTTGATGAAGTCCTTAAACTCGCAAACGACGATGCGAAGAAAACCGACGCCCGCGAAATCGCGATCGTCGGCGGCAGCGCACTGTTCGAAGAGACGCTCCCGATCGCCGCGAAGATCGAACTTACCGAAGTGCACGCTTCGCCCGAAGGCGATGTGCTGTTTCCCAAATACGACCGCAACGCATGGCGCGAAACGCGCCGCGAAGGCCCGATGCAAGGCGATAAAGACGAATTCGCCTATTCGGTCGTGACGCTGGAGCGGAAAAGCTAGTTCTGGCTGCGCGGCTGCGGTGCGGTCGGAATGTTCGCCGGCGGCGGCAGCAACGGCGCGCTCTCGATATCGCTCTTTGCCGGCAGGCGCTTTTTCTGCACAGGTGGCACGACGCGATCTTCCTGCGGAAGATTCATGTTGGCAGGGTTTTGTCCCCCGCGTTCGATCGCGCGAAGCGTGATCGCGGTAATCAATGCCTTGGCATCCACTTTACGCTCCGGCGCTTCGAACGGTCCGGCCCAGCGAATGACGGCCCCCGGACGCACCGCCGAATTGCCGGCCACTTCGATATTCAGAAGCGCTTCGGCACTTCGCTTCGGCAGGTTGAGCGAACCTGAAAGCAGGATTTCGATATTGCCAGCCTTTGCCTTGGCCGATCCGCTGCGGAGAATGCCGTTTGCAATGACAAGCGGCGCCTCGAGCTTTGAGACCTTGAGCGGCGCGCGATCGAGCGCGGCAAGCAGTGCCTGCTCGATTTTCTTTTCGTCGGGCGTATCCTTCGCTGTCGCCGCAAAGACCGTACTGACCGAGGTCGCGTCGGTCTGGTCGATTTCAAGCGCAGTTAAAGCAATCGTCCCCTGCCCCGAAATACTCGCGAGCAGGCTGTCCTGATAACTGCCGTTTGCGCTTAGGGTGAGCGAACTCCGTAACGTCCCGCGCAGCGCCTTGGCCGAAAGCAATGTCGCGAGCGCCACATCGGTCAGGTCGAGTTTGATCTCGGCCACGCGCGGAAAAGTGTCGGCAAATCGCAGGCTGCCTGTGATTTTGCCCCCGGCAAGCTCGCCACGCAGATTATCGAACACGGTTTCATAGCGGCCAACGCGCAGGTCCAACTCTGCTTTCTGCACGGCGGCACGCTCGGAGAGTACGAGTGTCGCAACTTCCATACGCAATGCGCCGGGGAAATTGGATAGCACCGGAACGCTGAGTTCCGCGGTCGCTTCATTCGCGCGGCCAATAGCAAGCGAGATCAACGCGGCTGCATTCGCGCGCTCCAACGCGATCTGACCCGCGAAGGGCGACACCTCACCGGCAGGAAACGTGAAACGCCCCGTCCCGCGCGAGCCTGCAAGGTCAAAAGCAAGTTTTTCGAAGACGAAATTGTTCCCTTCGCGCAGGAGATTTGCGCTGCCGCTTGCGGACAGCACATCCGGCGAAGCGCGGTCGGCAAGCACGAAAGCCTTGCGCAAATCCTTCGATTTCAGGTTGAGCGCGAGCACGGGCTCGAAGCGCCCGTCCGGGCCGAAACGAAACTCGCCTTTCGCGGTGATCTCCGTCTCCGGCAAACGGAATACAGCATCGACCGGCTGGCGCGCGTTACGAAGCTCGCCAAGATCGAATGCAAGCGTAGCCTCGCCCGATTTCGCAAGCACGCGCCAGCCGTTCTTGACCGGCAAGAACGTGCCAGAGAGCCGCAAAGGAGAATAAGAAGCAGCATATTTGCCCACGATCAGAGCAAAATCCTCGCTGCCCGAAAGGCGCTCAAGCAGCGTGACAAAGCCGCCATTGCGGATGATTTCCGCCGTGAATTCGGTCGCGTCCTGCGCCTGCTTCGCGGTGAGAGTCACGCCGTCGAAATCGTTGAGTTCAAGGCGTTCGATCTTGAACTCGCTGCCGTCGCGTTTCACCGTCAGTCCCGCCTTCCTGACCGGCCTCTCGAACAATCGGGCATCTGTTGCGGAAAGCTCGGCAAGAATATCGATCTCTTTGCCAAAATTCGAAATATTCTGGGCGAACGGAATAAGCCCATCCAGTTCGGCATTTCTCAGAGCGAGCTTCAATTCTGCCAAAGGCGGCTTGCCATCCGAGCCGGAGCGAAGCGCAACCGAGCCCGTGATACTTGCAGCACCAAGAGTAACTTCGAGATTGCGGAACGAAGTCAGTGACGGCGCGAAAGAAAGCTCGCCTTTCACACGAAGCGTCTGGCCCAACGAAAACTTTGCAGCCGCTTCTTCTCCAAGCAGCCAGCGCGCAAAAATCTGCGGCTCCTCGCTTTCGAAGGAAAGCGGGCCTGAAAAAACGTCTTTATCGGTTATCCCCGTGAGCGTGACTGCTGCCCGTCCCGGCAGCCGCGCCTCCAAACGCTCCAGCGCTACCGCGCCGTTCTGCGCGCGAAGATTTACCCGCACATCGCGCGAAAGTTGTCCTCCGGCGAGAAGGCCGTCAGCGGCAATCGCAATCCGGGAGGCGAGCGGCAGTGAAGCGAGTAATCGCCGCGCTTCGGAAAGCAACGGCAACACGTGCGCGGCACCGCTCGACGCCGCTTTCTGGTCGCCGAGATCTAGGTCGATGCGCTTGCTTGCGAGCGTTGCCTCAAGCGAGCCGTCGGCACGCGGATCGAGTTTCGCTTCGCCCGAGAGCGTGATCGGCAACTCGCTTTGCCCGAGCGCAAGTTCGAGATTGTTGAAACGAAGTTCGGAAACAACGCCCGACACATCGGACGAAACGCGCCATGGCAACACACCGCTGCGCTGCGCGGCAATTACTTTGCCGTCGAAACGGGGAGCGGCATCCGCAAGCGCGAGCAGACCATCTGCTTCAAAGGAGATGCCGTCGCCCGGACGCTCAAGCGCGAGCCGGACGCGGGCAGAATGTTCGGCGGTGAAGCGCCCGGACGACGCGCGAAGAATCCACCGCATCCCGTTCAGACGAAATCCGCCATCGACGCGGAAAGGGCCTTCGCGCGAGACCAGTTCGCCGCGCGCGGAGAAGTCGTCGGCGAGAAATGTCGAACTGGTGCGGCGATCCTCGATCGTGAGCGAACCAGCTTCCAACACGAAGCCGCTTACAGAGATCTCCTGGCCGCCAGTCGCGGAAGGTAAAAGCAACTTGCCATCCTTTTCGATCACAATCCGGATCGCGGGACGCGAGACGACAAACTCGCTCGCCTCCACTTTTCCCGAAAGCAACGCAGGCAAGGAAAGCGATCCGCGCATCTCGCTGGCGCGCATACCAGTACCCTTCTCGGCGTCACCGAGCGAAACATTGCGCAACACGAAAGCGGGCGTGGGAAGAAGCGTCAGATCGATATTACCGGAGATGGTGACGCGCGTGCCAGCAAGCGCACTCGCCTGCGCTTCAAGCTGCGGCCGCCACTCGTTCCAGTCGATGAAGAACGGCGCCACGAATGCAGCCAAGATCGCGGCAATCAGCGCAAGTCCAAGCCCAAGCAAGGTCGTCTGCAAAAAGTCAGCTCCAAGGAATTCAACCGTACTTGGCCGAAACCGGCCCGGTCCACCAGCAAGAAGACCCTAGCGTCCCGATTGAGCGGGAATGGGGCAAGGGTTTTATCAGCGCATGGCCCCGAAAAGTGGGTACCGGTTTTCGGATAAGGCCATGCGCCAAACTTAAAGCGCGACGATCTTTCCCGGATTCATGATGTTGTCGGGGTCGAGCGCGCGTTTGAGCGTCCGCATCATCTCGATAACCGCCGGGCCGTGCTCGGCTTCCATATACTTCATCTTGCCCTGCCCGACGCCGTGCTCGCCGGTGCAGGTGCCTTCCATGCGATGCGCACGCTCGGTCAGACGATCGAGAAATACTTTGACGCGCGAAAGCTCGTCCTCGTCGTCCATGTCGATGACTAAGCTGACGTGAAAGTTTCCGTCGCCGACATGGCCGACGATGGGGCCGAGCAGTTTCATGTCCTGCAAGTCTTTGTCGGTCTCGAGCACCGCCTCAGCGAGTTTCGAGATCGGCACGCAGATGTCGGTAGCAAGCGCCTTCGCGCCGGGGCGGAGAGACATCATCGCGAAATACGCATCGTGACGCGCCTGCCAGAGTTTGGTGCGCTCCTCGGCCTGCGTCGTCCATTGCAACGGCCCGCCGCCGCACTCGGCTGCGATCTCGCCGAAGCGCTCGGTCTGCTCCTTCACGCCGGCTTCCGAGCCGTGGAATTCGAGAAACAGCGTCGGCGCTTCCGCGAGATTTAATTTCGAATAATTATTGGTCGCCCGGATCGCCATGGCATCGATGAATTCAATGCGCGCGACCGGAATGCCGGACTGGATCGTCGCAATCGTCGCCTGACACGCGCCTTCCACCGACTTGAACGGGCATACTGCGGCGGAAATCGATTCCGGAATTGCGGAGAGCTTCAACGTCAATTCGGTAATCACGCCGAGCGTGCCTTCGGAGCCGACGAAGAGCCGCGTCAGGTCATAGCCCGCCGAAGACTTCTTCGCGCGGGAAGCCGTGCGGATCAGTTCGCCGTTCGGCAACACGGCTTTTAGCGACAGCACGTTGTCCTTCATGGTGCCGTAGCGCACCGCATTGGTACCCGAGGCGCGCGTTGCCGCCATGCCGCCCAGCGAAGCGTCCGCTCCCGGATCGATCGGGAAGAACAGTCCCTGATCGCGCAAATACTCGTTGAGTTTCTTGCGGGTGACGCCGGGCTGGATCACGCAGTCGAGATCCTCGGCGTGGACCGCCAGCACCTCGTTCATTTGGGCGACGTCGATGCAGATGCCGCCCATCGGCGCATTCACATGACCTTCGAGCGAGGTGCCGGTCCCGAACGCGATCACCGGCACCTTGTGCGCGGCTGCGATCTTGACCGCGTCCTGCACATCTTCGGTGGAAGCGGCATAGACCACGGCGTCGGCGGCCTCGTTCGGCAGCCATGTCGTGGTGTTCGCGTGCTGGCGGCGGACTTCCATCGAGGTCACGACTTTGTTGCCAAGCTTGGCGTGCAGCGCAGCGATGGCCTTTTCGACCGCGGCGGGTTCGGCCCGCTTCAGGGCGGCGTTCTTCATTGGCGTCCTCCGGTTGCAGACGACTTTAGCAAACAGATTTGCCTGCCGTCAGTCATGTGCCGTCTCAAGCAGGAAAAGAGTCCAAGGAATCGCCGCAAACGCGCCAAACCATTGCCCGTCGTAAAGTTACAATGCATGATTGTAGTCAGAACAAAGAAAAGATTCGACCACAGGGCCGGTTACAAGAAATGTTGCAGCGCCTCGACTTCGAACCAGTCTTCTTTGCACCGTTCGTTTCCTCGGCGAGGACGGTCGAGCCCGGCTGGATCGACTACAACGGCCACCTCAACATGGCCTATTACAACGTGCTGATCGACCGCTCGGTCGATGAGGCGTTCGCGCTGGTGGGCCTCGGCCCGGAATACGTGAAAGAGCGTGGCCACTCCTTCTTCACCGCCGAATGCCATGTCCGCTATTTGCGGGAGCTTCAGGCCGGCGAGACCGTCCGCACCACAATCCGGCTGATCGACTACGACGAGAAGCGCATTCACTTCTTCGCCGAGCTCTACCACGCCCATGAAGGCTGGATGTCGGCGACCTCCGAGCAGATGGCGCTGCACGTGAGCCTGAAGTCGAAGAAGGTGGTGGCGCTGCCTGACGACGTGCTCGACCGGTTGGCGGCGATGAAGGCCGCGCACGGGGCACTGCCTGCCCCCGAAGGCATCGGTCGCAAGATCGGCATGGCCAAGCGCAGCTGAAGACTGCGCCAAACCAAAAAGCGTAGCTGAAAGCTACGCTTGGCAAAAAAGCGCAGCCTGCTCTGCCCGCTTGGGCGCCATTTGCCCCCGATAGTTAATCAAACATTACCGTGATCATGCACCCCTGCGGGGTCGGTCATGCAACCTTACCTATTCTAGGTGCGTCGCAAAATGACTATATTGCAATGCAATAGACGATTTGCACGACCGGCCGGGCGGTGTCCCGGCACGAAGCGGAAGAAGGAGAACTCCCATGGCCGCACTAACCTACTCCCCTACCTATGCTCCCGCTGCCACAGCCGCAGCGAAGACCGGTAAGAGCTTCTGGGCCCGCGTTTGGGATCGGATTGTCGAAGCGCGTATGCGTCAGGTCGAGCGCGAAATCCGTATGCACCTGAGCTACGTTCCGGAAGAACTGCTCAAGAACTACCGCGACCTGCCGTTCATCAAGAACTGAGCGACGCGAAAAGCGAATTCGAAACGCCCCGGCCTCCCCCGCCGGGGCGTTTTTCTTTTCAGCGCGCTCGAACCGAAGTCGGATTTATCCGACTTCGGTCTATAACTTTCTAAGCGTGAGCGTCGTCCAGTTCTCAATCGTCTCACGACGAACAAGCCGCATCCCTTGCGCGCGGTAGCGCGTGAGCGCCGCAAGCGCCTGCCACGGAAGAAGGCCCGAGAGAATGACGGTCGCGCCCGGTGCCGCGAGCGAAGCAATCGGCCGCGATAGCTGCTTCAACACAGGCAAGAGGATATTCGCGAAAATCAAATCGTAAGGCGCGTATTGCGCGATTGTCGGGGCACTCAGGCTACCCGTGTGCAACAGACCTACATACGGCGAAGCGCGGTTCGCTCGCACGTTTTCTTTCGCGACCACGACCGAGGCGCGGTCGATCTCGGTCCCGATCACCGGCGCCTTGAAAACACGCGCGGCGGCAATCGCAAGCACGGCGGTGCCCGTGCCGACATCGAGAATACGTTTCGGCTTATCGGTCCGCGCAAGGCGCTCGAGTGCGCGCAGACAGCCAAGCGTGGTGCCGTGATGGCCGGTGCCGAAGGCAAGTGCCGCTTCGATCTCGACCCCGATTTCGTTCGCTCTGATCTTGTCGCGGTCGTGCGAGCCATGGATTGCGAAACGTCCGGCGCGGACGATCTTCAAGCCTTCGAGACTCGCCGCGATCCAGTCTTTCGCGGCCAGCGTTTCGTATTCGACGGAAGCGTCCTGCTTTATTTCTGTGACCGCGGCTGCAATCGCGTGCTTGTCGGGCAGATCCGGAA
This sequence comes from Rhizobiales bacterium Ga0077548, assembly GCA_001464215.1. Classification (GTDB taxonomy): domain Bacteria; phylum Pseudomonadota; class Alphaproteobacteria; order Rhizobiales; family Xanthobacteraceae. Next base: position 21,878 of record LNEZ01000026.1, read on the forward strand.
AATGCGCTTCGGCAACCCACGAGCCGTCGGATGCCTCGAACGCGCCGACCGCGCCCTCGCCTTCGAAGAAGCGTTCCAGCAGATGATCTGCAATGCGTTTGGCGTCATGCTCGTTCGCGCGCACGCGAACGACGTGGCTTTCCGGGAAATCCGCCAAGATCAGGCCTTCTTGAGAAAGGAAGCCACCAGCTTCTTCTCGCCGGCCTTGTCGAACTCGACGGTCACCTTGGTGCCTTCGACTTCCATCACTTCGCCATAACCGAACTTGTCGTGGAAGACGCGATCGCCGATGTCGAAGTTTTCGGAAGACCCGGTCGAACGCCCGATCACATCGCCTTCGATGGTCAGTCCGCGCCCGCGCGGGCTTTCCGAGAAGCCCTGCCCGCGGCGGGCTGCCGCGCGTTGCCAGCCGGGCGTCGAATAGCCGGAAGTAAAAGGCTCGGCACGATCGAAGCGGCTGTGCACCTGCGTGCCGTAGCCGGTAGTGGCATCCACCACCTCGACATGGGCTTCAGGCAGTTCGTCGAGAAAACGGCTCGGCACGGTCGTATTCCAGAGACCGTGCGTCTGCCGCCGCGAAGCGAAAGAGATCAACGCGCGCTGTTTTGCCCGCGTGATGCCAACGTGTGCGAGCCTGCGCTCTTCTTCGAGGCCCGCGCGGCCAGTTTCGTCGAGCGAACGCTGGTGTGGAAGTAATCCTTCTTCCCATCCGGGCAGAAACACAGTGTCGAACTCGAGACCCTTGGCCGAATGCAGCGTCATCAAGTTTACCTTGTCTGCATCGGCGCCGCCGTCCGCATCCATCACAAGCGAAACGTGCTCAAGGAAACCCTGCATATTCTCGAACTGCTCCATCGAGCGAACGAGTTCTTTCAGGTTTTCAAGACGGCCGGCCGCCTGCGCCGACTTGTCGTTCTTCCACATTTCGGTATAGCCGGATTCATCAAGCACTATGCGCGCCAGCTCGGTGTGCGAGGTCGCTTCGAGTTGCGTGCGCCAACGATCGAATTGCGCGACCAGTTCGCGCAGCGCCGCACGCGGCTTCGGCTTTAAGTCTTCGGTCGAAGAGATCACCCGCGCGGCTTCCAGCATCGGCACCGAATTCTGGCGTGAATAATCATGCAACATCTGCATGGTGGTATCGCCAAGACCGCGCTTCGGCACATTCACGATGCGCTCGAAGGCAAGTCCGTCGGCCGGCGAGACGATCACGCGGAAATACGCCATCGCATCGCGGATTTCCTGCCGCTCGTAGAAGCGCGGACCGCCGATCACGCGATACGGCAGCCCCAAAGTCACGAAACGATCTTCGATTTCGCGCATCTGGAACGACGCGCGCACAAGAATGGCAATATCCGAGAGCTTATGTTGCTTCCGCTGCAACTGTTCGATCTCTTCGCCGACCTGCCGGGCTTCTTCGGTCGAGTCCCACGCGCCGGTGACTTTCACCTTTTCGCCCGGCTCGTCTTCGGTGCGCAGCGTCTTGCCGAGGCGGCTTTTGTTCTTCGCGATCAGATGCGATGCAGCGGCAAGGATATTCGCGGTCGAGCGGTAATTGCGCTCGAGGCGAATAACTTTCGCGCCGGGAAAATCCTGCTCGAAGCAGATCGACTGGTCGTCGTCGCCGACGCAGCAGATATTGCGCGACCCTTGAGCAAGCAGACGCAGCCACAGATACTGCGCGACGTTCGTATCCTGATACTCGTCCACCAGCATGTAGCGGAAGCGCTGCTGATACTGCACAAGCACCTCGGCATTGTTCTGGAACAGCCGCAAGTTTTCCAAAAGCAGATCGCCGAAATCGACCGCGTTCAGAACTTTCAGCCGCGCTTGATAATCGATGTAGAGTTGTTTTCCCTTGCCGTTCGCAAACGACATCGCCTCGCCGGCGGGCACCTGCTCTGGGCCAAGACCGCGGTTCTTCCAGCCGTCGAGATAGCCGGCGAACAACCGCGCGGGCCAGCGCTTCTCATCGATATTGTCGGCTTGCAAGAGTTGCTTGATCAGCCGGATCTGGTCGTCGGTGTCTAAAATAGTGAAGCTCGGGTTCAGGCCCACAAGCTCCGCATGACGGCGCAGGATTTTCGCGCCTATCGAATGGAACGTACCCATCCACGGCATGCCTTCCACGACATCGCCAACCATGCGGCCAACGCGCTCTTTCATTTCGCGCGCGGCTTTGTTCGTGAACGTCACGGATAGAATGTTGGAGGGCCGCGCCTTTCCCGTCGCAAGCAGATGCGCGATTCGGGTCGTCAGCACCCGCGTCTTGCCTGTGCCCGCACCCGCAAGCACCAACACCGGACCGTCGAGGCTCTCGACTGCTTCGAGTTGCTCCGAGTTCAAGCCGTCGAGATAAGGCGCGATCGTGCTCGCGCGGGCACGCGCGGCAATCCCGCCGGGCTTTGGCGCAGGCGCTTCGTCGAGCGGAAAAGGTTTGAATTGCGGGTCGGCCACGTCGGCTTTCACATTTTGCTGATTCTAAGAACAAAATGGCATCGCAAGTGCCATTTGGCGAGGGTACGGGTCTAATTGCCGCGCGAATTAAGGCTGAAATAGCGGCATTCCGAGCCGCGCTGTTGCACCTGGAACTGAGCGCCTAAACTAAACGAATGTTCGAAGCGAAATTCCAGACCTTCCGGGACGAAGGCGACAAGACGCAGTCCGGCGCGCGGCTCAAAGCCTTGCGCGCAGAGCTGGCGCGGCAAGGCGTGGATGCCTTCATCTTCTCGCGCGCCGACGAGCACCAAAACGAATACGTGCCGCCTTCCGAGGAGCGCGTGGCTTGGCTCACGGGCTTTACCGGCTCGGCCGCGATTGTCGTCGTCCTTGCCGACAGGGCCGTGCTCTTCACCGACGGCCGCTACACGCTTCAGGCAAAAGACCAGATCGACACGAAGCTGTTCTCGATCGAACACATGATCGAAAAGCCCACCTCGAAGTGGCTTGCGGAAAATCTCCCGACTGGTGCCGTATTAGGATACGACCCATGGCGCACGACCTCCGACGGTGTCGAGCGGCTGGAGAAAGCCGTGAAGGAAGCCGGTAGCAGGCTCGTCGCAGTAAAAGAAAACCCGCTCGACAAAGTCTGGACCGGGCGCCCCTCTCCGCCGCTGACGCCGGTCGTATTGCATGGCGTGAAATTCTCCGGCGAAGAGGCAACCAAGAAAATCGCGCGCATCCGCGAGGTGCTCGCAAAAGAAAAAATTGGCGTCGCCGTGCTATCCGATCCCGCCTCGGTGGCGTGGACCTTCAACATCCGCGGCAATGATGTTGCGCATACGCCGCTGCCGCTGTCATGGGCGATTTTGCCGCGCGAGGGCGAGCCGCAGCTTTTCGTCGATGCCCGCAAACTCTCGAACGAAGTGCGCGATGCGCTTGCGAAGCTCGCAGACGTGCGTGAGCCGCGCGAACTCGAAGTCGAATTGCACGAGGCGGCGCGGGGAACGAGCGTACGGCTCGATTCTGCGACCGCGCCTGCACGCCTCGCCGAGATTGTGACGCAGGCCGGCAGTAGTATCTCGAAAGGCGCGGACCCGGTCACGAACCTGAAAGCGATCAAGAACGAAACCGAAATCGCGGGTATGCGCGCAGCACACCTGCGCGATGGCGTGGCGCTGACGCGCTATCTGGCATGGCTGGATCGCGAAGCGCCGGGCGGCAAGATTTCGGAAATCGATGCGGTCGCAGCACTCGAAACCTTCCGCTTTGAAACCGGCAAGCTGAAAGAGATTTCCTTTCCGACGATTTCCGGCGCGGGCCCGAACGGCGCAATCGTGCATTACCGCGTGACGGAGGCGACCAACCGCAAGCTAAAATCCGGCGAACTCTTTCTGGTCGATAGCGGCGCGCAATATGAAGACGGCACAACAGATGTAACGCGCACAATCGCAATCGGCACGCCGTCACAGGAAATGCGCGAGCGTTTCACGCTTGTCCTGAAAGGTCATATCGCAGTGGCAAACGCGGTATTCCCCGAGGGCACCAACGGCGCGCAGCTTGACCCTTTCGCACGCCGCGCGCTGTGGGAAGCGGGCCTCGACTTCGACCACGGTACCGGCCACGGCGTAGGCAGCTATCTTTCCGTGCACGAAGGCCCGGCGCGCATTTCGAAACTCGGGAGTGCCGCGCTCCTCCCCGGCATGATTCCAAAGCGGGCGCTTACGGCATCCGTATCGAAAATCTTCTGCTTGTCGAGAAACGTAAAGCCGGGATCGAAAAGCCATTGCTCGGCTTTGAGACGTTGACCTTTGCGCCAATCGATCTTCGCCTCGTCGAACTGAAACTGATGAGCGCGGAAGAAATCGCGTGGCTGAACGCGTATCACGCGGAAGTAGCCAAGAAGATCGGCCCCGCGCTCGACGCCACCGACCGCAAATGGCTCGCACAGGCGACCGCTGCGCTTAAAGCCTAAGCAGGGAACCGTACGCAACGGCGGGCGTTTCAATCTCACGCCATCGCAGACGTGAGGCTAGAATATGCTTTCAACCATTCTCATCGTACTTCTGATTTTGATCCTGGTCGGCGCGCTGCCGCGCTGGGGCTACAGCGGCAACTGGGGCTACGGTCCCGGCGGTCTCGTCGGCGTGATCCTGATTATCGTCGTCGTGCTCGCGCTCGCGGGAAGAATTTAATCACTTCCTGCCGATCAGCTTGAACCAGTCGTCTTCGCTCAAGACCCGGACGCCGTGCTTCTGCGCTTCTTTCAGCTTCGAGCCGGCGCCGGGACCAGCGACGACGTAATCCGTCTTCGCCGAAACCGAACCAGCGACCCTTGCACCGAGCCGTTCAGCCATGGCTTTGGCTTCGTCGCGGGTCATCTGCTCCAGCGAGCCGGTGAAGACGACGGACTTGCCGGACACGGGACTGTCTTTCGCCACCGCTTCCATCAGCTCGATTTCGATCTCGGCAAGAAGCGCATCGAGCGCTTTGATGTTTTTCTTCTCTTTGAGAAACTCGACCACCGCCTCGGCGACGATCTCGCCGATGCCGTTGATGTTGTTCATCTCTTCGAGCGCTTCCGCATCGCCCTTGCCGGCTGCAATCGCTGCCACCCGCAAGGCTTCCATTGTGCCGTAGTGCCGCGCAAGACGAGCCGCATTGGTCTCGCCGATGTGACGGATGCCGAGCGCATAAAGCACGCGATTGAGTGCGATCTTCCGCCGGGATTCTATCGAACTGAACAGATTTCGGACTGACGTCGCGCCGAAGCCTTCTTCCTTTTCGATCTTGAGTTTCCCGTTGCGCTTTTCCAACGTGAAAATATCGGCGGGCTCCTTCACCCAGCCCTTTTCGAAGAAGAACTCGATCTGTTTCTCGCCGAGCCCGTCGATGTCGAAAGCGTTACGCGACACGAAGTGAATAAGCGTCTGCACCGCCTGCGCCGCGCAGATCAGCCCGCCGGTACAGCGGCGATCCACCTCGCCTTCCTCGCGCACGGCATGGCTGCCGCAGACCGGACAGACTTCAGGAAATTTATAGGGCTTCGCGCTTTTCGGGCGCTTTTCCAGAACGACGCCCAACACCTGTGGGATCACGTCGCCCGCGCGCTGGATCGTCACCGTGTCGCCGATGCGCACATCCTTGCGCGCAATCTCGTCTTCGTTGTGTAGCGTCGCGTTTTGCACCACAACACCGCCGACGGTGACGGGCTCGAGTTTCGCCACCGGCGTCAGCTTGCCGGTGCGGCCAACCTGAATATCGATGTCTTTTACGACGGTAGTCGCTTTCTCGGCGGCAAACTTATGCGCGATCGCCCAGCGCGGGCTGCGCGAAACAAACACGAGCCGCTCCTGCCAGTCGAGACGATCGACTTTATAAACAACGCCGTCGATGTCGTAGGGCAGCTCGGCGCGCTCTTCCTCGATCTTGCCATAGTGCTTGAGCAATTCTTCGACGCTCTTGCACTTTTTCATTAGCGAATTGACCGGCAAGCCCCAGCGCTTCATCGCGGCGACGGATTCGGATTGTGTATCCGCTGGCAATTCGCTCGCCTCGCCCCAGGTATAGGCGAAGAATTTCAGGGGCCGCATCGCCGTCATCTTCGGATCGATCTGGCGCAGCGATCCCGCCGCAGTATTGCGCGGGTTCACATAAAGCGCTTTGCCCTCCTTTTCCTGCCGCTTGTTCAGCGCGATGAAGTCGTCCTTGGTCATGTAAACTTCGCCGCGCGCCTCGAACACGGCAGGAGCGTCTTTCCCCTTCAGCGCCTCGGGAACGTCTTTGATGGTGCGGATATTTGCGGTGACATCCTCGCCTTCCGCGCCGTCGCCACGCGTGGCGGCGACTACGAGCTTTCCCTTCTCATAGCGCAGCGAGCAGGAAAGCCCGTCGATCTTGGGTTCGGCGGTAATCATCAATTCGTCTTTGTCCGAGAGCTTCAGAAAGCGCCGGATGCGATCGACGAAATCCGTGACGTCTTCCTCGGTGAAAGCGTTGCCGAGCGAAAGCATCGGCACCGCATGGCGCACCTTCTTGAATTTCGTGGAAGGCGCGGCGCCGACTTTGTTCGTGAGACTTGTCAGCGTCCGTAAATCAGGAAATTGCTGCTCGATTGCCTCGTAGCGGCGGCGCAACGCGTCGTAGTCGTCATCCGAAATGACCGGTGCGTCCTGCTGATAATAGCGCTTGTCGTGCTGTTCGATTTCAAGCTCGAGCCGCACGTGCTCGGCTTTCGCTTCCTTGACGGAGAGTTCTTCGACGGACTTGGGTCCGCCCGCTTTGGCTTTCTTCGCCATGACGGAATTACGCCGCCGCGCCGGCGATCAGGCGGTCGGCTGCTTTGCGCGCTTCATCGGTGACATTCGCGCCCGACAGCATTCGCGCGACTTCCTCGCGGCGCTTCTTTTCATCGAGCGACACGATCTTCGTCGAAACGCGCTTGCCGCCGTTGACCACATCCTTTACGACCATGAAATGATTGGCTGCGCGAGCCGCCACCTGCGGCGCATGGGTCACGGTCAGCACCTGTACTTTTTCAGCTAGCCTTGCGAGGCGTGCGCCGATTGCGTCCGACACCGCGCCGCCGACCCCGGTGTCGATTTCGTCGAAGACGAGCGTCGGCGCAGAGCCGCGGTCGGCAAGCACTACTTTCAACGCAAGCAGAAACCGCGCGAGCTCGCCGCCGGAGGCAACCTTCATCATCGGCCCCGGCCGTGCACCGGGATTGGTGCGCACCCAGAACTCGACGCGGTCGAAGCCGTCCAGCCCCGGCGACGCCGGATTGCTTTCAATCTCGGTGATGAATTCCGCGCGTTCCAGCTTCAGCGGTGGCAATTCCGCGTTCACCGATTTGTCGAGCTTCTTCGCGGCCTGCTTGCGCGCGGCGGACAAAGCCTCGGCACCGGCGCGAAAATCGCTTTCCGCTTTCTTTGCAGCCGCCTCTAGTGCCTTGAGCTTCTCTTCGCCCTTGTCGATGGAGGCCAGATCGCCCGCGAAACGTTCGGCAACTTCCGGCAACTTCTCGACCGGAGCATTGTATTTGCGGCCTGCTGCGCGCAGTGCGAACAAACGTTCTTCGTTGCGCTCCAACTCCTGTGGATCGTAGTCCGCAAGCCGCATCGCGGCTTCCAAGCCGCTTCGCGCTTCCTCGATGGAATTCAGTGCGGCTTCGAGCGCCTTCACCGGCCCGCCGACGATGTCGGCTGCCTCCTGTTGGCGGCGCTCCAAGCGGCGAAGTGCCGAAGACAACTGCGGCACGGCGGAGTCGCTTCCCGAAATCGTGTCATAGGCGTCTTTCAAATCGCCGCCGACTTTTTCCGCGCGCATAAGCGATGCACGGCGCTCCGCAAGTGCGGTTTCCTCGCCCGGCTTCGGCGCAAGCTTGGTCAGTTCGTCAACGGCATTGCGCACATAATCTTCTTCGCGGCGCGCTTGTTCCTGCCGCGCGCGTTCTTCCGAAACCTGCGTTTCCATTTCGCGCCATGCGTTCCAGAGCGCGCGAACCTTGGCAGCGGATTCCGTGCTGCCGCCGAAGGCGTCGAGCAGCGTGCGATGCGCCGAAGGATCGACCAGCGCACGATCGTCATGCTGGCCGTGGATTTCCACGAGCCGCGCTCCGACTTCGCGCAGGATCTGTACGCTCACCGGCCTGTCGTTGATGAAGGCGCGCGTTCGCCCGTCGGCAAGCTGCACGCGGCGCAGGATGACATCGCCGTCTTCTTCTATTCCAAGATCGTTGGCGCGGAGAAACTCGCGGGCAGGATGCTTTTTCGGAAGGTCGAAAGCGGCGGCAACCTGCCCCTGCTCGGCGCCGTCGCGCACAAGCCCGGCATCGCCGCGTGCGCCGAGCGCCAGCGCGAAGCTGTCCAGCACGATGGATTTGCCCGCGCCGGTCTCGCCGGTCAGCACAGAAAGTCGCCCGGAGAAATCAACATCCAGCCGGTCGATCAGAACGATGTCGCGGATCGAAAGATGAGCAAGCATGAATACTCGCCGTATCGGCAAAGCCGATTCGGCCCATTGAGAACGAAACGTGATTGAAGATTAGCAGGAAGGACGCGTCAATTCGCGCCCGGCACGGGCAACAAAATTAGCCCCGGATGCTGCCCCAGGCGCGGCTGATCCAGGAGCCTTTATCTTCGCGCGGAACATTGCCGCCCGTGGTCACGAGCGCATAGGCGTCCTTGTACCAGGGGCTGTCAGGGAAGTTGTGGCCGAGCACGACGGCGGCGGTCTGCGCTTCGTTGACGATACCGAGCGACATATAGGCCTCGGTGAGGCGCGCGAGCGCTTCCTCGACGTGCCGCGTGTTCTGGTACTTGGTGACGACGACTTTGAAGCGGTTGATCGCGCCGGTGTAGTTGCGGTTCTTCAGGTAGTAGCGGCCGGTCACCATTTCCTTGGCGGCGAGCTGGTCGCGGGCGACATCGACCTTCTTGCGTGCGCTGGTCGCATATTCTGTGTCCGGATATTTGCGGATCACTTCGGTCAGCGCATCGAGGGCGGTCTCGGTGCGGCGCTGGTCATGCTCGATGTTCGGAATTTCGTCGAACAGCGCGGAGGCCGCGAGATACTGCGCATAGGCCGCATCCGGGCTGCCCGGATGCAGCGCCAGATAACGGCGCGCGGCGGCAACGGTCTCGGGATGTTTCTGGCCTTCGTAATAGGCATAAGCCGACATCAGCAGCGACTTGCGACCGAACTCCGAATACGGATGCTGACGATCGACTTCCTCAAACTTTTTGGCCGCGGCGGCATATTCCTTCTTGTTCAGAAGGGTGAGCGCCTCGTTGTAGAGCAGGTCCGCGGGCTGGTCCGGCAGGAGCTCATCGTCTTTCTTGTCGCCCCAAAGACTGCCCAGGCTGAAGCCAGAGAAGCTGGCGCAGCCCGCGAGCGAAATACCGAGCGGCAGGATCGCGAGCACCCGAAGTGCTGCGGCAAAACCCGTGCTGCGTAGCTTGCTGGAAAGCATTGGTACTCGAACCCGCTGATGAAGGGCCTCTCGGCCCCGCCCCTTGATTGGCATGGGATAGCGAAACTAGCGCGTCCCGGCTACGGCGCTAACGGCCGAATCCGCCGCGATTATGGCTGAAAAAGTTAAGAAAGGTCAGCGCGATAGGCCGGGGAGACCTGGGCGCCGATTTCGGCGTGTCCCCGGCGGCGCTTGGCGGCCGGTTCAGCTTCCACAACCGTCCAGGCGGAGCGATCCGCCATCAGGGCTGCGACCACGGCTGCATTGAGCTTGTGGCCGCCGCAGAGCGAACGATAGCGGCCGAGGATCGGCAGACCCGCCATGGCAAGGTCGCCGACCGCGTCGAGCGCCTTGTGGCGAACGAACTCGTCGGCAAAACGCAGGCCTTCTGGGTTCAGCACGCGATCGTCGGCAAGGCAGATCGTGTTGTCGAGCGAAGCGCCGAGCGCAAGACCGGCACCCCAAAGCTTCGACACGTCGCGCATGAAGCCGAAGGTGCGGGCGCGGGAAAGGTCGTCGCGGAAAACGTCCGGTGTGATCATGCCGGCATAGCGCTGGCGGCCGATCGCGGCGTGCTCGAATTCGATTTCGACTTCGACGCGGAAGCCGGCGTCGTAGGGAAGTAATTCAGCCGAAGCGCGGCCATTTTCGACCTTGATCGGCTTCAAAATCTTGATGTAGCGGCGCGCAGCTTCCTGCGTTTCCACGCCGACAGCATCGATTGCCTCGACGAAGTTCGCGGATGAGCCGTCGAAAGCCGGGATTTCTTCGCCCTCGACCTCGACCACGACGTTATCGATGCCGAGACCGCCGAAAGCGGCCATCAGGTGTTCGACGGTGGAGCATTTGGAGCCGTTGGTATCGCCGATGACGGTAGCGAAATCGGTGTTACGAACGGCTTCAGGGCCTACCGAGATTTTTTTGCCGTGAATTTTGAAGACGATGCCGGTATTCGGCGCAGCGGGCATAAGGCTGATGCGGGCGGGAGTACCGGAATGAAGGCCGCGGCCCGTGAGGTCCACGCGATCAGCGAGGGTGGATTGAAACTGAACTTGCATCCCGCCGTACCAAAGCCGCTCGAAAAGATCGCCCGGCTTTTGCCCCAGTTACTGTCCCAGTTCCAAGGCCACATTTCCCCGTGGTTTCTTGGATTTAGGGACACTACCCCCTCACCCCTGCGTCACAAGTCACGGTTTCTTACGCTTTGTTACGAAATCTTGCCGGGTTCGCGGCTATTTTTCGCCACGATTTCAAGGGGCTGGCAACCCTACTCGTCCACAGCTTTTCCACAGGCGGCCAATTCGTGAGCAGGCCCAAAAACAAGACGCCCCGGCGTGACCGGGGCGTCCAGAATCTAGGCCTTTAGGCTTAGGCTTGGCGGCGCAGGAAGGCCGGGATTTCCAGATCGTCCTGGGCTTCCGCCGGACGGGCCGGACGGCTGCCCGGATCGAGCAGGCTGCGGCCTTCCGGACGACGAACTGCGACCGGCTCAGGTGCCACTTCAGCCCTGCGGCGAGCCATGGTCTGCGGCGGCGAGAGGTCGTCCTCGCTATCTGCCTTGCGGGTCTTGCCGCTGAAGCTCGACGCGAGCTTCTCGAGCAGGTTCATCTGGCGCTTTTCGATCGAATGATCGTCCGACATATCCTCGTTGCGGGCGCGCATCTGGTTCTGGGCTGGCATCGGGAATTCGTCGATCCTCGGCATACGCGGACGCAGCGGCGGGCGCTCCGCCTGTTCCGGCACGTAAGGATCACGGTCTTCCGGCTCATCGTTGCGCGGAGCCAACCGCTCCATTTCTTCGATCAACGGCTGGAAGAAGGTCGGGCGGCGCTCGAGCGGACGGATCGTCACTTCGTCGATCTCAGCCGAGGGCTCGGCATAGTCATCCGCGTACTCTTCGTAGTGCTCTTCCTGCGGCAGTCCGGGCTGCAAAGAAAGCGGGATATGCGGCACGTCAGCGGTGAAATTGGTCGCGCGCACCGACGGCGACGGCGCCGAGCGGCTGTGGTTCGAGAAGGTTTCGCGCTGCATATCCGGATGCGAGGCCCCGGCAGCGGTTTCGATGCCGGTTGCAACGACCGACACACGAACGATGCCCTCCAGGCTTTCGTCGAAGGTCGCGCCGAGGATGATGTTCGCGTCGTGATCGACTTCGTCGCGAATACGGGTCGCGGCTTCGTCCACTTCATGCAGCTTGAGATCGCGGCCGCCAGTGATCGAGATGAGCAGGCCACGCGCGCCGCGCATGGTGGTCTCATCCAGCAGCGGATTGTTGATCGCATTTTCGGCAGCCCGCAGTGCGCGCTGTTCGCCCGATGCTTCGCCGGTACCCATCATCGCCTTACCCATTTCGCGCATGACCGTGCGAACGTCGGCGAAGTCGAGATTGATGAGGCCTTCCTTCACCATGAGGTCGGTGATGCAGGCCACGCCCGAGTAGAGCACCTGATCGGCCATCGCGAATGCGTCGGCGAATGTCGTTTCCTTGTTCGCGACCCGGAACAGATTCTGGTTCGGGATCACGATCAGCGTATCGACGTGCTTGGAAAGCTCCTCGATACCGGCATCCGCGAGCTTCATGCGGCGCGAGCCTTCGAAGAAGAACGGCTTGGTCACTACACCGACCGTGAGAATGCCGAGTTCTTTTGCGACGCGCGCAATCACCGGCGCCGCACCCGTTCCGGTGCCGCCGCCCATGCCCGCGGTGACAAACACCATGTGCACGCCCTGGAGCATATCGCGCACTTCCGCGATCGCTTCTTCAGCCGCGCTCTTGCCGACTTCCGGATGCGAACCGGCACCGAGGCCTTGCGTAGCCTCGAGACCGATCTGGATCACGCGCTTTGCTTTTGAGGAGGTCAGCGCCTGCGCATCGGTGTTCGCGACCACGAACTCGCAGCCCTGCAATCCGGCCGCGATCATATTGTTGACGGCATTGCCGCCGGCGCCACCGACACCAAACACGGTGATGTGCGGCTTCAACTCCCGGATATCCGGCATCTGCAGATTGATCGTCATTTCGTCACCTCTTGCCGCGGCGTTTGCCGTGCCTACTGAACTCTCACTGCCGGGATACGCCGGCACGTTGTCGTCGATCATCAGAAACTTTCCTTGAACCAGCGGCCTACGCGCCGGAGATAGTTGCTTTCATGCGGCGCGAGACGCCGTCTCGGTTCGAAATGCTCACGTCCCGCGAATTGCGGATAGGCAGCGAGACCCGCTGCGACCGCGAAAGCCGGGCCGTGCGCCGCGCGATTAAGTCCTGCGATTGCGCGCGGGTTGGCCACGCGAACGCTTGCGCCGAACAAACGGCTCGCAAGTTCGCCGACACCGCCAAGTTGCGCACCGCCGCCCGTCAGCACGATCCGGCGGCCGGTAAGATTGAGAATGCCCGCCTGCGACATACGCTCGTGCAGCATCTCGAAAATCTCGTCGATACGCGCACGCACGATGCGGATGACCTGCGCGCGGGTCGTAGAGTTGCCGCGGTCGTGCGAGTTCGCATCGATCGCCGGCACCATGATGAGATCGGTATGGTCCGAGCCGCCTTCGATCACGTCGCCGTAAAGCGTCTTGATGCGCTCGGCTTCGGACAGCTTCGTGGAAAGGCCGCGCGCAAGATCGACGGTCACGTTGAAACTGCCGACTGCAATCGCATCCATGTGCACGCAGGTATCGTTCAGGAAGGCCGCAAGCGTCGTCGTGCCAGCGCCCAGATCGATCACGGTCGCGCCGAGTTCGGCTTCGTCGTCGGAGAGTGCGGCAATGCCCGCAGCATAAGGAGCCGCAATGATGCCTTCGACCGAGAGATGACAGCGCTCGACACAGAGAACGAGATTCTGGAGCGCCGGGTAATCCGCGGTCGCGACATGAAGATCGACCGCGAGCGCGCGCCCGAGCATTCCGCGCGGGTCCTGAATGTTCGATACATCGTCGAGGTGATAGGCAATCGGGATCGAATGCAGCACCGCGCGGCCATCGCGCACCGAGTGTACGCTCGCGGCATCCAGCACGCGCGCAATATCGCCGCCTTCGACCGAGCTTCCCGGAACGCGCACGGACGCTGCGAAGGATTCGCTGCCCAAGCGCCCGCCGGTGACGGAGAGCACGACGGAAGCGATCTCGACCTTTGCCGAACGCTCGGCTTGATCGACCGCGCGGCGGATCGATTCTTCCGCGGCCTCGATGTCGACGACCGTGCCGGCCTTGATGCCGAAGGCGCGGGTATGGCCGAAGCCGATCACTTCCACCGAGTGCGTGCGATTGCGCGGCATATCGCGGCCGCGCTCGGCTTTGAGCTTCGCGATCACGCAGGCAATCTTGCTGGTGCCGATGTCGAGTGCGGCCACGATGGTGGAGCGCTTGGCTCCAAGCGGTTTCATGCGGGGCGCAATCATGACGCCCCCTTTTTCTTCTGCGGCGCGCGTTGCGCGTCGTAGGCCGCTGCCGCAGCATCAGTCATGCGGACGACTACCTGGCCGGGGATGCGCAGGTCGATCATTTCCACATCACGCGAGAAAATCTTCTGGTCGCGAGAAAGTTTGATCAGCGCCTCGAAGGCGACGATCAGGTTGCTCTCGGGCAGACGAACATCCACGCCGTTCGTCATGCGCAGATTCCAGCGCCGCTCCGCGACATAGACCGCGCCATAGACCTCGGCCTTGATCGCGGGGAAACGATCGAGCACAGAAAGAAAATCGTGTGCTGCTTTGGCTGCACCAGTGCCGACGACGAGCGGAAGTTTTTCCGGCCGCTCCTTCACTTCTTCGAGCACGGTGCCGTCGCGCGCGACGATCGCGAGCTTGCCGTCGCGCTGCCACAGCGCAAACGCTTCGCGCTCGGTCACTTCGATCTCGACGCGGTTCGGATAAAACTTGCGGACCACCGCGTCCTCGATCCACGGATTGCTTTTCAGCTTGTCGCGCGCGGCGTCGGCGTTCAGCAGCACCAGCGAAGTTTGCGGCGTAATGCCTGCGGCAGCCAGCACCTGCTCGCGGCGCAGGCGATTGTGCCCGCGGACATCGGCGTCGAGGATTTCGAAGCCCGCGACGTGCGCAACGCGATCGCCAGTTGCCGTCATCCATTCGTTCACGACCGGCATATGACCGCCGCGCACGGTGCCGTAAGCACCGGCACCTCCGATCAGCACGAGCGTCAGGAAAACTTCCGCAACGCGGACGGATTTCCTGTGCGAGAGATTGACGAGAACGCGGCGGAAGAAGAGCGAGAACTTCGAGGGAGACGCAGCGACAAGCACACCGGCCGGGGAAGCCCGGCGGCTCATCGGTTCAGGGAAGCGTCCTCCAAAATCCATCTCACCAGTCCGCCAAACGACAGGCCGCGATAAGCGGCAAGCTCGGGCACCAGCGAGGTCTCGGTCATTCCGGGTTGGGTGTTCACTTCCAAGCAGAAAAGCTCGCCCGAACCGTCCGAACGGTTATCAAAGCGGAAATCCGCCCGGCTAATTCCCCGGCAGCCGAGGGCGCGGTGCGCCTCAAGGGCCAGAATCTGCGCTTTCTGGTAAATATTCGGTTTAATTCGCGCCGGAAGAATGTGGCGGGAGCCGCCGGGGGCGTATTTCGCCTCGTAATCGTAGAACCGGGTGGTGGATTCAATCTCGATTACGTCCAGCGCCTCGTCTCCCATCACGGCACAGGTGAGTTCCATCCCCGGGATATAGCGCTCGGCGAGCAAAAGCTCCCCATGAGCCCAGTCCGGCCGGGTCAGCTCCTGCGGGGGGTGGGCGTGGTCTTTGGTGACAATGAAGACGCCAACCGAGGAGCCTTCGGCTACGGGCTTCAGCACATAGGGGCGCGGAAGCACATGATCCTTCGCGGCTTCGGCGCGGGTGACGACTTTGCCCTCGGCGACCGGCACGCCGGCGTTCGCCATCACGATCCGGGCCTGGCCTTTGTCCATCGCGAGCGCGGACGAGAGCACGCCTGAATGCGTGTAGGGGATGCCGAGCACCTCAAGCACACCCTGAATGGTGCCGTCTTCGCC
>LNEZ01000027.1 GCA_001464215.1 Rhizobiales bacterium Ga0077548
CGTTGACGTAGCGTTCCGAAGGAACTCTCGTCAGTTGACCTTGGTCCAGGTCTTCGACTGGCAGATCACGCCGCCCATCACGCAGCCGCCGATCTCGATCGCGTTGGTGTTTACGACTTTGACTTTGCCTGAATAGGTTTGACCGTCCTCGTAATTGTAGATCGCGCCGCTCCACTCATCGTTCCCAACCGGTTTCATGTTGGAGACGAGCTGAAGACCGACGATCGGGCGCTCGCGCTTCGACGGGTCCGGATTGTGGACGTCTTTCGAAGGAGATTTCTGCCAGACGACATGCCCGCAGAGCCCGGTTCCGCAGGGAACTACTTTGACGCGCGTGATGCCGCTCTGGCTCTGCCATGTGCCGGACACCTTCGAGGCATCTTGCGCGAAGGAGGGAGTGGTGAGGGCGCAAAGCGCTACCAAAAGGGTCAGGCGGGCGAGTTTCATATCGCGGTGTGCTTCCGTTCACTGATGAAGGTTGTGTGACAAGAGAGATAGTGCCCGATAGGGCCACAGTAAGGCGCTGTCACAAATCGCTCGCCCGAATTTGAATCACCTTCCATTTCGGATGGTGACCAGAGTCCCAAGCAGCAGCCTTTCCCAAAGCTTTCCGCGCAAGCACGAGTGCAGGGTTTTCAAGCCTTTGCGTGCTTAACGAATTCCGCGATGACCACAAGCTGCTGTTTTCATTCAGTTTTCGTTCAGGCTGATAGTTAGGATGCAATTCAAATTCCCGAGGCATCTTACGCATCACGGACGGGGGAACGTCCGTTGGGACACAGCGGCGAATGAAGCCGCGAAGGTAAGACGGGAGACGGACAAATGGCGCGGCTTCTCGAACTCGAGGTGGCAGCAATCGGCCAGGCCAATATGGCCGGGGACATTTTTTATCAGCTGGGCTTGGCCTACGCGTATGGCCGCGATGTCGATGCGGATCGGGTCGCAGCCCACAAGTGGTTCAACCTGGCAGCCGTCCGCGGCAACCGCGAAGCGGTCGCTTGCCGGCAGGAACTCGCTGCCGAGATGAATGCGGACGAGATCGCAGTCGCCCAGCGCGCGGCGCGCGAATGGATGACTTCGCACTAAAGGGCTTGGCACTAAGCGAGACGAGATAGCGGCCTTCCGTTGGGGTTATGGGGCGGGGGCTGTTCGTGGAAGGGGACCGGCGACGCCAGAAGCGCCGGCCCCTTTTGCTTTGTGGCTGACGGGCAACAGGGGGCGGGATTTGCCCGGAAAATGTCTAGTTCTATTGACCTGGGCTGCCGAAACAGGCCCCATGGCTCAAAATAAGGGGACGGGGCGATTCAAATGATCCAGCCGCGGAAATTTTTATTGGGCGGTGTCGCGCTTCTTGCGCTGACGGGCATAGCAGCAGCGGCTGACGTGCCGATGCGCGCTCCACAGGCGGTTTATACCAAAGCTGCTCCGGCCTGGTCTTGGGAAGGCCAGTACATCGGCATTCACGGCGGCTATTTCTGGGGCGACAACAACGTCAATGGCATTTTTGCGTTAGAGCCTCGCGGCGGATACGGCGGCTTCCAGTTCGGCTATTTGCACCACCTCTCGCGGAACTGGGTGATCGGCTACGAAGTCGACATTTCGTTCGGCGATATCAACGGCGCGGTTGGTCCTCTTAACAACAGCATCGACTACTTCGGCACGGCGCGAACGCGCTTGGGTTACGCGCAGGGTCAGTGGCTGTTTTATGCAACGGCCGGTCTCGCTTGGGCGCAGTCGGACCTTGCTGCTGCGGGTTTAACTTTCGATCGTCCGCAAGTCGGCTACGTGGTCGGCGCGGGCATCGAGTACGCGTTTGCACGCAACTGGTCTGCCAAGTTCGAGTATCTCTACATGGACCTTGGCACCACCAACACAAACCTTGTGGTGGTCTCGACGGACACTACTGCCAGCACAGTACGCCTCGGCCTGAATTATCGCTTCGCGAATTGGAATCCGTCAGCACCGTCAGATTTCCCTGTGAAGGCGCCGGTTCGCACGGCTGGCTGGACCGGGCCATATATTGGTGTTCACGGGGCTTACGGGTTTGGCGATCACGACACACTCGCTAACGGAGTCGTAGTCAGTTCGCTCGAACCCGCAGGTGGATTGTTCGGTATCCAGTCCGGCTACAATTGGCAGATTTCGCGTAATTGGGTCTTCGGTGTTGAAGCCGACTCGTCGTGGGGCTCGCTGAAAGACACCATTGGTACGAGTACCGTTGACATCGACGCCAAGGGCACCGTCCGCGCGCGTTACGGCTACACCAATGGCAACAGCCTGATTTATGCGACCGGTGGTCTCGCCTGGATCCACGCTGAACAAAACATTGCTGCGGGCGGTGTGGTACGCGATCAATTCTATCTCGGCTGGACGGTCGGCGCCGGTGTTGAATACGCGCTCAACGCGCGTTGGTCAGCGAAGCTCGAATACGCGTATTCAAGCTACGAGCTGTCGGAGAATCCGGCGGTTCCGCTTCGCGAAGAGTTCAACCTTCACACTATCAAGTTCGGCCTGAACTACCGCGCAGGCATCTTCGATCTGATCGGCATGCGCTGGTAAGCGAAACGAAGGCTCAAACTAAAAACCCCGGCGATTTCGCCGGGGTTTTTTCGTTTATGCGGCCTTTGCCGCGCCGGTCTGTACCTGCAGCCAATATTCGAGCAGCGCTGCCTGCCAGAGTTTCGAGTTGCCTTTGCCGGTCAATTCGCGTTCGGGATTTTTCAAAAGCCGGTCGATGTACTCTTGCTTGAAGATGCCACGCGAGCGTGCGGCGGGCTGATTGAGCACGTCACGCACGAAGTGGAGCATCGGCCCGCGCAGGAATTTCAGGGCAGGTACCGGGAAGTAGCCCTTCTTGCGGTCGATGATTTCGTCGGGCACCAGACCGCGCGCGGCCTCCTTGAGAATATGCTTGCCGCCGTTCTTGATTTTCAACTCTGCCGGAATTTGCGCGGCCAGTTCGACCAGTTCGTGGTCGAGTAGCGGCGTGCGCGCCTCGAGACCGAAGGCCATGGTCATGTTGTCCACGCGCTTCACCGGGTCGTCGATCATCATGATCTGTTGATCGAGCTCTAAGGTTTTATCAATCGCGCGTTCGCTCTGCGCGTGTTCGAAGTAATCCTCGACCAGTGCGCGGCTGTAATCGGCGCCTGCGAGCGAAGGTTCGAGCGCATCGGAAATCTCGTCGTGATTATGTTCGCAATAAACGCGCATATAATCGCTGACCGGATCGTTGGAGCGCAGCATATGCGGATACCAGTGATAGCCGCCGAACACTTCGTCGGCGCCCTGGCCGCATTGTACGACTTTCACGTGCTGCGATACTTCTTCCGAGAGCAGATAAAAGCCGATTGCGTCGTGGCTCACCTGCGGCTCCGACATCTGCGACACCGCACCTGCCATCGCCGGGATCGCATGTGAGGTCGCAATCGGAATGCGGCGATGCGTGGTGCCGAATTTCTTCGCGACGAGATCGGAATAGGCGAACTCATCACCTTTCAAGCCGTTGACGCTTTCAAAGCCGATAGAGAAGGTCTGTAAATCCTTCTGGCCGCTTTCGGCGAGCAGCGCGACGAGGAGAGAGGAATCAAGTCCGCCGGACAGAAGAACGCCGAGCGGCACGTCGGCGACGCGCCGCCGCTCAACCGCGGTGCGCAGCGAAGCGCGGACCGATTCCGTCCATTCGCTTTCGGTCAGCACGCGATCTTGCGATTGCACGGGGCAGCGCCAATAGATTTCCTCGCGCCTGGTGCCGTCCGGTTCGATCGTGAGCAGCGTTGCGGGCGCGAGTTTCTTCACACCCTTGAAGATCGTGCGCGGGGCGGGGACTGCGCCGTGAAAACTTAGAAAATGATGGATCGCAACGGGATCGATACTGGTATCGACATCGCCGCTGGCTAAAAGCGCGGGCAAGGTGGACGCAAAGCGAAAGCGCTCGCCGTTATCGGTATAATAAAGCGGCTTGATGCCGAGACGGTCGCGCGCGAGCACGACGCGTCCGCTTTCACGTTCGCCGATTGCAAAGGCGAACATCCCCTTGAGGCGCTCGACGCAGCGCGGCCCCCAAGCGTGATAGCTTTTCAGAATGACTTCGGTGTCGCCGCCGGTGAAGAAGCGATAGCCCTTGGCCTGCAACTCGCTTCGCAACTCGCGGAAATTATAGATGCAGCCATTGAACGCGATGGCGAGGCCAAGTTCAGCATCTAGCATCGGCTGATCGGCGACTGGGCTGAGATCGAGAATGGAAAGACGGCGGTGGCCGAGCGCAATATGGCGGCTTGCATACACGCCGCCCGCATCAGGCCCACGATGTTTGAGATTGCCTGCTATTGCCTCGGTGACTGCCGCACTTGCAGCGTCACCGCGGCTTCGTATTTCACCGCAAATTCCACACATGACGTATCGGCAGTTCTAGTTTCGTAATTTGGCGTGAGTGTGAACCAACAAAAAAGCCCCACGCCCGTCTGCCGTATTTCTCCATTCTTGCAGGGACAACCTGCGAATCCCGGCATGGTTCGGAACTTTTTCGTGCGAATGGTCGCACGCAAGCCGCAGGAAATGGGGCTCGAATGCGGCCTTCTTGCAAAGGAACAATCAGTCCGGCATAGCTCGCGTAACGGAGACGTGGCCGAGTGGCTGAAGGCGGCGGTTTGCTAAACCGTTATACGCTCTCAAGGCGTATCGAGGGTTCGAATCCCTCCGTCTCCGCCATCCGTTTTCCGCCGACGCCCGTTCAGCAGCCGAGAATGTTCGCCAGGCCGATAATATTTTCGGCGTGAAACGTATTCTGCGGACTTGCAGAAATGTCTTTGCGCTGCGACGGCCCGAATTCATAGGGCCTTTCGATATATGCAGTCTTCAAGCCGACCGCGCGAGCATGATCCAGATCGCTTTGATGCGCGGCGACGAGCATTACCTGGTCAGGGGCAAGGTCGAAGACACGCGCGACGCCGAGGTAGGTCGCGGGATCCGGTTTGTACTTGCGGAAAACCTCTGCCGAAAGAATACAGTCCCACGGTAACCCAGCGCGCTTTGCCATGTCGGTGAGAAGGCCGATGTTGCCGTTCGATAGCGTGCAGATCGTGTAGCGGGATTTCAACCTCGACAGTCCTGCAACCGAGTCCGGCCACGCGTCGAGACGGTGCCACACCTTGTTCAGGTGGCGTTTCTGGTATTCGCTCAGATGGGTGACTGAAAACTGCTTCAGGATGTCGTCCAAGATCATCCTGTGCAGGTCGTCGATCAGCGTCCATCCCAGTTCGCCGGATGCAACCCGCTGCATTGCAGGCTGATACCCGGCGCGCCACGCCAAGGCGAACTTGTCGGGGTCGACATCGAGGCTCATTGCGCGGACCTCGCGCGCGATGCTCTGGTGCCAGTCGACGATTGTACCGAATACGTCGAATGCGAGAACTCGAATTTCGTCGGCTACTTTATTATTATTCATGATGTTTGGCTTCTCAAACGGCGTTTGCCGGGGCGATCAAATGTAAGGCAGGAATGTAGGATACATTGTAGCGCGTTCGCGTCACGCCTTCGCCACATATGACTCCACGAAGAATCTCCTGTATGTTTTGCATATGCGAAAACTCGCTTGGTTAACGCTGTTCGCCGCTGCCGCGCTGTTCTTCAGCGCGCCGGAAAGAGCGTTTGCGCATCCAAGCCACCACCACACGCAACCGGCGCAGGCCGTGCTGGTGTTGAAATTCGAGACTGCCGCACCTGTTTTCGAGCAGATGCAGCACTCCGATGAATTCGTCTCCACTGCACAGCCGCAACCGGACACGTGTCCGCACGGGCAGGCTGCCGATTGCAATTTCTGCTGCGCTTGTGCAGGCGCTGCGTCGGTCGCGCTTGCTACAACGGAATTAACCGGCCGCGATGTTCGCGCTGTCAGCGGGGTCATTCCGCTCGCGGCACCATACCTTTTCCGGCAAACCGTTTTCGATCTCAGCCGACCTCCAAAATCCTTCGCCTGATCGTCTCGCGTTGTTCCGCTTTAGCGCGGTTCGACGCTCCCGATTCATGTTGCGAAGGATTTCGTCATGCGCGTTTGTCTCGCGCTCATCACAACTCTTCTATTCACGCTGCTTGCGCCCGTTTTCGCGCATGAGGGCCATAGTCACGACGAACCGGTGCGGACCGCAACTCCCGTTGCACCGCGCGGGGAGGCGCTGGCCGGCGATTTCGAACTTGTCGCGGTGATCCGCAACGGCGAAGTAATCGTTTATCTAGACCGCTTCGCTAGCAACGAGCCAGTGAACGGCGCCGTCATCGAAGCATTGACGCCCTCGGGCTCCGACAAGGCGATTGCGAACGAAGACGGCACCTATCGGTTACCGGCAAAGTGGATCGACGGACGCGATCATTACGATCTGATTTTCACGGTCACGCTTGGCGAGACCAGCGAAGTGCTGCCGGTCACGATCGTTGCGGCGGCTTCTCACAACGAGACTGCGGGTGCGCGCAGTATCCCGATCTGGATGAGCGCCTTAATCGCTCTTGTCGCGGCGCTGCTCGCGTTCGCAGTTGGCGTTCTCGCGGTGCTCCGTTATCCGAACCTGCTGAAGACGAAAGTTTTAGGTGCCGCGGTAATTCTGTTCGCAGCATTTTCGTCACCCGCGCAATCGCACGACGGAGATAATCACGGCGAAACAAAGCGCACCGCCTTGCAGGCCGGGAGTGACGTATCGCAGCGCTTGCCGGATGGCGGCATTTTCGTTCCGAAAAGCGTACAACGTCTGCTCGCAATCCGTACCGCGCTCACGAAAGACGGCGAGCATCCTAAAACGATCGAGTTACCGGGCCGTGTGATACCCGACGCGAATGCGAGCGGCTATGTGCAGTCTACGCTCGCGGGCCGTCTGTTGCCGCCGCCGAACGGCTTTCCCGCGTTGGGCTCGCGCGTCGAGAAGGGGCAAGTGCTCGCTTATGTCGAGCCGCCGATCCAGACCATCGACGTTTCCGATATGCGTCAGAAGGAGGGTGAACTCCTCCAGCAGATCGCGATCGTCGAGCGGCGCGTGGCGCGTTTCGAAAAGCTTGTGGAGAGCAATACAATCGCGCGCACACAGCTGGAAGACGCACGCACCGAACTCGATGGCTTGCGCCAGCGCAAGGCGCAGCTCGACAAGATCCGCCGCGAGCCGGAAGTGCTGCTCGCGCCTGTAAGCGGCGTGATCGCGGAGGCGAATACGATCGCGGGCCAGCTCGCACAGCCGAATACGGTGATCTTCCATATCGTCGACCCGTCACGGCTGTGGGTGGAGGCATTGAGTTTCGACGCAATTCCGAAAGTCGGGCAGGCGAGTGCGCGCACGCATAACGGGCGCACGATCAGTCTCGTATTCCGGGGCAGCGCTGCAGCGCTTCGCAACCAGTCGATTGCGGTTCATTTCGCCGTCGATGGCAGCACGGAGGGCGTCTGGGCCGGGCAGTTCGTGAGCGTGTTTGCAAGTCTTCCTGACAAGCGGCGTGGAATCCTGTTGCCGCGTGCTGCCGTGATCCGGACAGCGAACGGTCAGCAGGTCGTGTTCGAGCACGTCAGCGCGGAGCGCTTCGAAGTGCGCGAAGTGAAAATCGAAGTGCTGGACGCCGATAACGTGCTCGTCACCGCCGGGATTGCCGACGCCAAGCGCGTGGTGGTGCAGGGTGCCGAACTCTTAGATCAGGTGCGCTGACGATGTTTACATTCCTCGTCAGCCGCTCGTTACAAAACCGGATGCTGGTGGTCGCGGCTTCGCTCGCGCTCATGATCTATGGCGGCTTTGCGATTACCCAGTTGCCCGTCGACGTATTGCCCGATCTCAACCGACCGACAGTGACGATCATGACCGAGGCGGAGGGCTACGCGCCGCAGGAAGTCGAACAGCTCATCACGTTTCCGATCGAAACGCAGATGAATGGGCTTCCCGGTGTCACGCGCGTGCGTTCGGTCTCCGGCGTCGGGCTTTCCTTTGTCTATGTCGAATTCGAGTGGAGCGCCGATATTTACCGGAGCCGCCAGCAGGTAAGCGAGCGGCTTGCGCTTGCGCGCGAGCAATTGCCGCCGAATCTTGCGCCACAACTCGGCCCGATAAGTTCGATCATGGGGCAAGTCTTCATGTTCGCGGTGACGAACCCGAAGATTTCGCCGATGGAATTGCGCGAGCTGGCGGACTTCACGATCCGCCCGCGGTTGCTAACGATACCAGGCGTCGCGCAGGTAATCCCGATGGGCGGCGAGGTGCGGCAGTTTCGTATTCTCGTGAATACGCCCGCGATGCGCAGTTTCAACGTCTCGCATGAGCAGATCGAGAAGGCGCTCGCCTCCTTCGGCGCAAATCTCGGCGGCGGTTTCACGGATCAGCACTCGCGAGAATACCTGATCCGCAGCATTGGCCGCACGATGAGTCTCGACGATCTTCGTAACATCGTGGTCGCGAACGATGCGAACGGCACGATCTATCTCCGCCAGGTGGCCGAAGTCGCATTTGGTGCGCGGGTGAAGCGCGGCGACTCCGGCTATATGGGCGCACCGGCCGTTATCGTTTCGGTCGAGAAGCAACCTTTCGTCGATACGATCAAGCTGACGAAAGATATCGAAGCCGCAGTGAAGCAGCTTGCGAGCGCTGTGCCCGAGGGTACTAAGCTCGATCAGGTGCTGTTCCGTCAGGCCGATTACATCAGTACATCTGTCACGAATGTGCAGGTGGTGCTGGTCGAAGCCATCATCGTCGTTGCAATCATTCTTTTTCTGTTCCTGCTCAATGTGCGCACCACCGCGATTTCGCTGACCGCCATTCCGGTGTCACTGCTCGTGACCGCGCTGGTTTTCTATTTCGCCGGGCTATCGATCAACACCATGACGCTCGGCGGTATCGCGATTGCGATCGGCGAACTCGTGGATGACGCCGTGGTCGATGTCGAAAACATCTTCCGGCGCCTGCGGGAGAACCGCGAAGCGGGCAATCCACGCTCGGCCTTCGAGGTCGTGGTGACGGCAAGCCAGGAAGTCCGCTCCGGTATCGTCTATGCGACGCTGATCATCATTCTCGTCTTCGTGCCGTTGTTCGCGCTCTCCGGAATCGAAGGCAGGCTGTTCGTACCGCTCGGGCAGGCCTACATCATTTCCATTCTCGCGAGCCTCGTGGTGTCGATCACGCTGACACCGGTGATGGCTTATTATCTGCTGCCGAACATGAAATCGCTCGGCGAGCACGAGAGCAAAGTCGTATCGACGCTGAAGCGATGGAATAGGAAATTGCTTGAGCACGCGTTTGCGAAAGATCGCTTCGTATTCGCAGTGACTGTGGCTCTGGTTGCCGCCGGTATGCTCGGTCTTTTGCTGCTGCCGCGTGTGTTCCTGCCTTCGTTTAACGAAGGCACCTTCACGGTGAATATGTCCTTCAATCCGGGTATTTCGCTGAGTGAATCCAACAGGATTGGCTCAATCGGCGAACGGCTGCTGCTCGACATTCCTGAAGTAAAGATCGTCGGCCGCAGAACCGGCCGAGCAGAACTCGACGAACACGCCGAAGGTATCCATGTCTCGGAAATCGAAGTCGAACTGAAGCCTAACGCGAACAAAGCCAAGGTTGCGGCGGAAATCCGCGCGCGGCTTTCGGTGTTGCCGGTTTCGGTCATCGTCGGCCAGCCGATCTCGCATCGCATCGACCATATGCTGAGCGGGGTACGCGCGGAAATCGCAGTGAAGATATTCGGTGACGATCTCGATACGCTTCGCCGCCTCGCCGAAGAAATGCGCGGAAAAATCGCGGCCATTCCCGGCATTCGCGATCTGCAGGTCGAGAAGCAGTCCTTGATCCCACAGCTCGAAGTACGGGTCGATTATCAGAAGGCAGCGCTTTACGGCGTGCAGCCCGCGGCAGTGGTCGAGCAGATCAGCCGTCTGTCGAGCGGGCGGGTGGTTTCGCGCGTGATCGACGGCTACCGCCGTTTCGATGTCGTGTTGCGTTTGCCCGAGCGAATGCGCACCACAAAAGGGATCGGCGACCATCTGATCCAAACGCCGAGCGGATGGATTCCAGTGCGGCAGATCGCGGAAATCCGCGAGACCGACGGGCCGAACCAGATCCTGCGCGAGAACAGCCGCCGCCGTATTGTGGTTTTTGCCAACACTGACGGATCGGATGCTGCCGGCATTGCAGAGGCTGTAAAGCGGCAGCTTGAGACGACGAAATTACCGGAGGGCGTCTTCGTAAACCTCGAAGGCAATTTCGAAGCGCAGGCCAATGCAAGCCGCAAAATTGCCGGGCTTTCGCTCATTTCGCTGCTTCTAATCTTTGCCGTGCTCTACAGCCGCTATCGCTCCACCGCGCTGACCCTGATCATTCTGGGCAGCATTCCCTTTGCACTCGTGGGAAGCGTTGCCGCGTTGTGGATCGCAGGATTGCCGCTTTCGGTCGCTTCCATGATCGGATTCGTGACCCTCACCGGCATCGCGACGCGCAACGGGATTCTGAAAATCAGCCACTACATCAACCTCTCGCTTCGCGACGGCATGGAGTTCGGCGAGCCGCTGATCATGCGCGGCACGCTTGAGCGCCTGACGCCGGTCCTGATGACGGCGCTTTCGGCAGCGGTCGCATTGTTGCCGCTCATGATCGACGCGAGTTCGCCCGGAAAGGAAATCCTGCATCCGGTCGCGGTCACGATCTTTGGCGGCCTCGTAAGCGCGACCGCGCTCGACGCAATTCTCACCCCGCTCTTATTCCGGAAGTACGGCCGCGCACCGCTCGAGCGGCTGCGCGAGGAATTCAAACAGACGGCGGCGGGAAAGCCGTCGGAAGCATTCTAGAATCATGAAGGAGAAGACGATGCTTACTCGTAAACTCGGTTTAGCAATTTTTGGTGTTGCGTTGATCGCGGGTGCCGCATTCGCGCATGATCCGAAGCCAAAGCACGGTGGCCAGATTGTTGAAGCAGGGGACTATCACGTCGAAGCGGTGGCGAAGGGGACGGGGCTCGAAGTTTTCATCAGCGGTCACGACGACAAACCGGTCGCAACCAAAGGCTTCAAAGGCACCGCGGTTCTTATCGTCAAGGGAAAGCCCGTGCAGGTAGCGCTCACTCCGCGTGACGGCAATGTGCTCACGGGCACATCCGCGACTGAACTCGCAGCACCCATTCGCGGCGCGATCCAGATCACGAACAGCAAGAACAAGACGGTGCAGGCAAAGTACTAAGCCGACCCGGCGCATATTTTTTGCAGGTTTTTCGAGCGAAAGCGTTTGACGCCGCGTCAGCGACCTGCCAAGCTAGTTGCAAGTAATTCGCAACTAGGGGGCTGCGATGTCGGGGCGGCGTATTTTGCTTCTTGCGGGCGCGATTGCGCTTGCAGGTTTTACCGGTGCGTTCGCGGCCGACGATGACGACAAGCGCATCGCCAAGGCGTTGCAGGACAATTCCTTCCTGATCGAAGAGGCCTACAATCAAGAGCCCGGCGTCGTGCAGCACATCCTCTCGATGCGTAAGCAAGGACGCGACTGGAATCTCGTTTTTACGCAGGAATGGCCGCTCTTAAGCCAGGAGCATCAGTTCTCCTATTCGATCCCCTATGCGCGGCTTCGTTCAGGCGGTCAGCGTGCAAGTGGCATCGGCGACGTATTCCTGAACTACCGCTATCAGGCGTGGACCGAAACCATGACGCGGCCGGCCTTTGCGCCGCGCTTCAGCTTCATCCTTCCGTCGGGCGACGAAACCCGCGGGCTCGGCGACGGCTCAAGCGGTTTTCAGATCAACCTGCCGTTCTCGAAGATCGTGAGCGACCGGGTCTCGCTGCACGCGAACGCCGGCTACACGCGTATGTTCGACATCGAGAACCTGTCGACGAACAGCTATTTTCTCGGCGGCAGCATGATCTATGCGGCGACGCGCGAACTGAATTTCATGTTCGAGGTAATCCACGACTGGGAGCAGTCGGTCGATACCGGCGCGATCGTGCGCGACCGCACGCTGACGATCTCGCCCGGCCTGCGCTACGCGTTCAATCTGGACGCAGGACAGCTTGTCTTGGGTGCGGCAGCACCGATTGCGTTCACCAGCGGGCAGCCGACGAGCTACGGCGCAATCCTCTATCTCTCGTTCGAGCACAGCTTCCTCGCCAAGAAGTAAGCCGTATTTCCCGCACTTCCGGTACGGCGTCGCCAGCGATAAGAATGCTGGATGCTTTCGAAGCGATTCATCCTCTTTTCGGTTTGCGCGGCTTTCGCGGTGCAGCCGCTGTACGCGCAGGACGCGTCTTCGAGTTTTCGCACTTTTCTCGCGGCACTTTGGCCCGATGCGCAGAAGCGTGGCGTTTCGCGCGCGACCTTTGACGGGGCGATCCGCGGGATCGTGCCTGACGAAGAAGTGCTGCGGCTCACGAAGAGCCAGCCGGAGTATGTCCGCCCGATCGGCGACTATTTGAAGAACCGGCTAACCGCGAACCTCATCGCAGGCGGGAAGCGCAACGCAGAAAAATGGGCCGACACATTGACCGCCGTCGAGAAGAAGTACGGCGTCGACAAGGAAATCATTATTGCGATCTGGGGGCTTGAGACCGGTTACGGCTCCTTTTCCGGCGGCAAGGACGTGATCCGCTCGCTCGCGACCCTCGGAAATGCGCGCTACCGCGATGAATTCTTCCGCAATGAATTGCTCGCAGCGCTCGAAATCCTCGAGCAGGAACACATCACCCGCGACAAGATGAAGGGCTCCTGGGCCGGCGCAATGGGGCAGGCGCAGTTCATTCCTTCGAGCTTCCTGAAATTCGCGGTCGATTTTTCCGGCGACGGCCGCCGCGACATCTGGAACAACGTGCCGGACGTGCTGGGCTCGATCGGCAACTATCTCCGGCAGCATGGCTGGAAGCCGGGATTGCCCTGGGGATATGAAGTCTCGCTCCCGCGCGACTTCGACTACCGAAAAAGCCGGGCGAGTTTCGCGGAATGGACCGGGCTCGGGGTAAAGCGCGCCGACGGCGGCAAGTTTCCGGCGGCCGGAGACGGCATATTGTTTTTCCCGAGCGGTGCGAGCGGGCCTGGCTTCGTCGTTACCGGCAACTACGAAGCGATCAAGCGCTACAACCTTTCCGATGCCTATTCGCTGACGGTCGCGGGTACGGCAAACCGGCTGCGCGGCATGGATGCCTATCGCGCAAAGTGGCCCGAGGTGATCCCGCTCAATCGCGAGCAGCGCATCCGGATGCAAAAGCTCATGCAGGCGAAGGGCTATCCGGTGAACAACGTGGTCGGCCAGATCGACTTCGACCTGCGTGACCAGATCCGAATCTTGCAGGTGAAATTCGGTCTGCTGCCGGATGGCCATCCAACCGAAACTTTTCTGCAAAGGCTTGAAAAGCTCTGAGTTCCGCAGCGCGGAAGATTGCTTAACGCTTTGTAAATCGTGCTGCCGCACAGTCCGCCGGGTCGCGGATTGAGGCGTTTGGTGACGGGGATCCCTGCAGCTTTTCAAGTCCGGCTTGGACTCTACGGTTTTGCCGAAGAGAACGAGAAGGATCGTGCTTTGCGCGCTCAGCTCTGGGACCTGATGGCTCCGGTGACTGCGAAGACCATCGACCGGATGATCGATAACGCCGAGAAGTTCACGCCGCTTTACGCAAAAACGCTCGACAAAAATCGCGACGACATCAAACGCTTCGCGCTGGATACTATGGAGCGCTCCTATAAGCGGCCGTTCGATCAGTCGTGGGTCGATGACGCCTATGAGCGCGCACGCTTCGAAATCCGGGTCGGGCTGGATATGCGGGCGCGTTCGACGATTATTCGCGCGTTGATGAGCGCGTTCTTCTATGTCGTGGGCAGGAAGTACTTCTATTCGGGGACTAAGGTCGCGGCGCTGAGCGATGTGATGACGCGGTTGGCATTGTTAGACAATGCAAATGCCGTCTTCTGCCACAACGAACTCGCGGTGAACGAAAGCAAGGCGCGCGGCGACAAGCTGGAGGCCGCGATTTCGCGCTTCGGCACGACCATGGATCAGGTGCGGTCCGCGATCGCGGCGGCTGTGAACGAACTTGGAGATTCGTCGCAACGGCTTTCGTCGCTCGCACAGAACTCCAACCAGCACGCCGGTCTTGCAGCCGGTATTGCCGAGAACGGCGCGAAGAACGCAAACAGCATGGCGAACGCCGCCGAAGAGCTATCGAGCTCGATCGGGGAGATCAGGGCGCAATCGACGCGTAGCGCAAAGATGGCGTTCGAAGCGGTCGAGCTTGCCAATCGCGCCAATGGCATCGTCGGCTCGCTGTCGGACTCGGTCGATAAGGTCGGATCGGTGGTCGGGCTGATTTCCCAGATCGCATCGCAGACGAATCTGCTCGCGCTGAACGCCACGATCGAGGCGGCGCGTGCCGGCGAGGCGGGCAGGGGTTTCGCGGTCGTTGCGAACGAGGTGAAATCGCTTTCCACGCAGACTTCGCGCGCCACCGAGGAAATCAGCGAGCAGATTGCGAAAATCCAGGACGCCACGAAACTTTCGGTCACACAGATCGCTGCCTGCGGCGAGAGTATCGGGCAGATCGCAGCGACCGTCGAAGCGCTCTCAGGTTCGGTCGATCAGCAGGCCGATGCGACCTCGAATATCGCGCTGAACACGAGCCGCACTTCCGGCGACGCCAATACGGTCGCGGAAGCAATGCAGAAGGTTGCCGGGTCGATCGGCCAGACCGAGATCGAGGCGAAGGCCGCGCTCGAACTGGCGTCGGGTCTGAATGCGAGAGCATCCGAACTCGATGCTGCCGTCGATGCGCTGCTTGAAGTAGCGCGAGCGGATTCCGAGGGCGTCAAAGCCTTTGCGGATGTCGGAAAGCGTCTTTCGGCCTGAGAATCGCCGGGCCGTAAATCCGCTTGAAAGCGGCCGGAATCCCGAATTGCATACAATTACCGCCCGGTACCCTGCGGCCTGCCTCGCCCGTTCGGGCTAGGCCTAACCCATTGATATTGTTGAAGTTCCAGAATCCCGACCGTTGCGTTTGTGCAACACAATCGGGGAAAGCGGGTTCCGGGTGCTCCGAAAAGCGTCATTCCAATTGAATGGAAAGAGGCAATCGCTAGGGTGATCTTGCGACAGAGGGGGAGCTCCGAGTGGGGGGACCTTGCGTCGCACCCGTCCGGTTTTGACGACCGATTGCCAGTTTCTAGTACGGACTGTGAAAAGTCCGAGGTGGTCGCAAAGTCGGTCCGGGTGGTTTCGCGGGGAATTTGGGCACTTTTCCAATGGGCGTCAGCCCTCCGGAGTAAGACCCGCTCCTCAGGCAATTTTGAGAGAGAATGACTCTTTGGAGGTCACAATGAAGATGGTGAAAAGCCTCATCCTCGGTACTGCAGTTGCTTTCGCTGCTACCGCTGGTGCACAGGCAGCGGACCTTCCCGTAAAGGCCAAGGCGGTCTCTTACGTGAAGATCTGTCCGCAATATGGTCCGGGCTTCTACTACATCCCGGGCACTGACGTTTGCTTGAAGGTCGGTGGCTTGGTGTTCGCGGAAGCGGGCTTCTATGCTTCCGGCGCTATTACCAACCTCGGCAACGGCCCGACCTGGTCGCGTGACGACACTGCTCTGCAGTGGCGTACTCGTGGTTATGTCTCCCTCGACGCACGCACGGCGACTGCCTATGGCACGCTTCGTTCGTTCATCCTGGGCGGTTTCGAACAGCGCGACACTAACGGCTTCGTCGGCATCAATCAGGCTGGCGCTGCGTTCATCCAGTTCGCGTTCATCCAGTTCGCCGGCTTCACCGCTGGTACTGCGAACTCGTTCTTCGACTTCGGCTCGAACTACCTGACTCTGTCGGTTTCTTCGAACCCGTGGAACTGGACGAACCTGTTCGCTTACACTGCGAACCTTGGTAACGGTCTCTCGGCGACGATCTCGCTCGAAGAAGCCACCACGACCCGTATCGGCGTTCCCGGCACAGTCGCTGGTGTTGGCGGTACGCAGCAGCAGTCGCCGAATATCGTCGGTAACGTCCGCCTCGATCAGGCTTGGGGTTCGGCGCAGATCATGGGTGCGGCTCAGCAGGCGCGCTTCGCGATCAACGCAGCTCCGGCTAACCACACCGATTGGGGCTATGCCATCGGTGCTGGTATCGAAATCAAGCTCCCGATGCTGGGCGCTGGCGATACCATCAAGATCGTCGGCGTGTACTCCGAAGGCGCAGTCGAATACACCGGCCTGTCGGGTTCGCCCTACGGCGGTGTTGCAGGCGTTGGCCTCGGCTTCAACGGCGGCGCAACCTTCGGTACTGTGACCGACTTCAACAACGCCGTTGGCAACAACTCCGCCACCGACGCGTCGTCGATCATGGTGCAGTATCGCCACTTCTGGACGCCGACCGTTCGTTCGTCGTTCCACGCTGGCTATAACGAAGCCCGCAACATCATCGGCGCTGGCAGCTTCGGCAGCGTGCAGGTGGTGCAGTACGGCCACAGCCTGGCCTGGTCCCCGGTTAAGGACCTGACCCTCTCGCTGGACGTGCTCTACACGGAAGTCGACATGAACAACAACGAGACCGACAAGCTCGCGACGTGGTTCCGCGTCACCCGTACCTTCTAATCTGACGTAAGTCTGATTGGTGAAAGCCCCGGCGGGAAACCGCCGGGGCTTTTGCTTTGCGAATATGTGATGGCCGGACGGCGCTGCTCGCCACGAACGCCGGCTAGCCGCAGCGTGAAGCGAATGCGCAGATCGGCGCGATCGTCGTCTCATCCCAAAACACCGGCGGATGGCCGACACCCGCCACCTCGATCGCGGCTACATCCGGGTGCCTGGACTTCATCTCAGCGACGGTGTCGCGCGACAACAGGTCGGAATGCTCACCGCGGAAGATGAGGAGAGGCGTTTTCTTCAAGCCATCGAACAGCGGCCAGAGCGGCGGCGCGGGCTTGGCCGCATCGATCTCGCGAAGATTGACCGCGATCGCGCGGTCCGTACGACCGGTGATGCCTTCCGCGCTCTCCTGCCACGAGAGCCGCGTGTAGCGCAGCCAGTCGGTTTCCGAGAAGCCGGGGAATTCCTTTTCCATGACGGATTTCTGAATGCGGACCGCATCATCCCAGTCTTTCGGTTTCGGCAACTTGCCGACATAGGACTGGATGCGCAGGAGGCCGGGCATTTCAAGCACAGGCCCAATGTCGTTCAACACGGCGCCGGCAATCGCTTGCGGGCGCGCGGCAGTGAGCGCCATGGTCAGAATTCCGCCGCGCGAAGTGCCGACGAAGATCGCGCGCTCGATACCGGTTTGATCGAGCACGGCGAGCAGGTCGTTCAGCTCGACCGGCACGGAATAATTTTCAGGCTCGGGATCTCGATCCGACAGCCCGCGCCCGCGCGAGGAAAGCGCAAGCACGTAGCGCGGCTCTTTTGTGTCGAACGCGAGCGCGTCTAACAGTTCGCGGAAATCTTCGTTGGTGCGCGCTAGTCCGGGCAGGCAGATGACGGGCAGGCGCGTGTCGTTGCGAACGCCGGCTTGCAGCGCGTGAAGCTTCAAGCCATCCGGCGCCGTTAGGTATAAGTTATTGATTTCATTCATTTTATCGGCGCCTTTGGATCTGTGCCGATAGTCTAGCCCGCGTTGTCGCCGCGCGCGAGATCGGTCTCGATCTCGATCACGCGCTTGTTCGTAAGCAGCGTGCGATAGACCTGCAAGTTCTCGAGCACGCGAAGAATATAAAGGCGCGTCTCGGTGATCGGGATGCGTTCGATCCAGTCGACGATCGCTTCGGTTTGTCCGCCGCGCGGATCGCCGCGCGCGTTAATCCATTGCCGCGCGCGTCCGGGCCCGGCGTTGTAGCCGATGAAGGTCAGGACATAAGAGCCGTTGAAGCTCTGGATGAGATGTCCGAGTTCGGCAGCGCCCAGCGTCACGTTGTAAACCGGATCGCGCTGCAGGCGATTGAAATCGAAATTTATGCCGATGCGCTTTGCGATTCCAACGCCGGTCGGCCGGATCACCTGCATCAGACCGTAAGCGTTTGCGGGTGAGACAACATAAGGCTGGAATTCGCTTTCCTGCCGAGAGATCGCATAGACCAGCGCCTTCTCGATCGGCGGTCCCTTGTGGTCGTAGTTCGGAATGCCGGAGGTCGGGAAGGCAATCGCATCGACCGGCAGCCCGCGGTCGAGCCCTTGCTTGCCGATGATGACCAGCGCGCGCGCATCCTTGTGAGCGCTTGCGATTTCCGCGAGCAGTACCGCGGTCGCAGCCGTGGGCGTGCGGTCGATCATGTCCATGTGAACCGGCACCACGAGGTCGTCGGCGTCGGCCTCATACAGCAGCTTCAATGCGCGCGAGACCGGATTGGCGTTGAAGTTCTGCCGGTCGCTGTCCGAGACTTGCGGCATCGGCCGGAACGGCAAGTCACGCATATTCAGTTTCGCGCGCGCGAGCTGGCCATAGAAAACAAGATGGTGGCGAGCGGCCAGCGAATAGGCGGCCTTGGCGCCGATCGGGTCTTGCATCGCTTCCGCGGCGCGGCCCTGCCAGTAAAGCGCACGGGCAATGTAGAAAGGTTGCGGGGTGCCTACGTCCTGTACAAAGTGCTTCTTCGCGGTTGCGGGGTCCTTCAGATAGCGCAGCGCGACCCAGCCGGCGGTGAAGTGCGTGTCGGCTTTAAGAATATCGTTTTCCGGCAGCACAGACGCCGCGGCCACGCGATAGGCAAGCTGAAACTGCTTCTCGTCAAGCAAGTTGCGTATGACGAAGCGGCGTTCGCGCCACCAGTCGTCAGCATCCGGCGTGTTCGGGGCGATGCGCGGCGCCTGCAGCATAAGCTCGGCTGCCGCCTTGGGGTCGTCGCCGCGGCGCTTCAGATAGGCGCGGGCATAAAGGAAGCTCGCATCCTTCTGCATGGAGGCGGGCACGCTGTTCAGTAACGCGTTCGCATTTCCCGAGCGTTGCAGGGCCGCATTTCGCGCGCGGCTCAGCGCTGCGACATCCTTGCCGGCGCGTTCGGCGCTGCGTTGGGCTGCTTCCCATTTCTCGAGATAGAACAGCCGGTCAGCGCGGGCCTTGTGGTCGGCGGCAGTCAGCAGGTTGCCTTGCTGGCCGAGGATTTCCTGCTCCAGCGACATCGTCATTTCTTCTTCGCGCCAAGCGCGGCGCAGCCACGGCACCGCATGGGCCTGATTGCCCGCCGCCAGAAGCGAACGTGCAAGTGCGACCATGCCTTCGCCTGAAACCGGCTGGCTGTTGCCGAAATAGGCCTGCACATCCTTTGCATCGCGTTTTTCGGAGAGCAGCAAATTCTCCGCGCGGCGGCGGACGAGGTTCATGCTCGGCCAGTTCGGATTGCGGCGGATGAAATCGCGCGTCCGCTCAAAACCGACATCTTTGGGGGTGAGGCGGATCGCGAGCCAGGTAATCAGTTCGCGTGCGGCCGGGTCGCTGACGCCGCCTGCGAGCGCGATCGCCTGATTGTA
This sequence comes from Rhizobiales bacterium Ga0077548, assembly GCA_001464215.1. Classification (GTDB taxonomy): domain Bacteria; phylum Pseudomonadota; class Alphaproteobacteria; order Rhizobiales; family Xanthobacteraceae. The sequence continues at coordinate 19,421 of LNEZ01000027.1, forward strand.
GTTGCCGTCTTTCAGGAGGCTAAGCGCCTTCTTGACCGCAGCCGCATCGCCCGGCGCCTGCGCATACGCGGCAGGCGCGAACAGGGTCGCGGCAACGAAAATGGCTGCAATGACGCGGCCGAGCAGCGGTCGCATCCGGTCTCCCTCTGGTCCCTGGCCCCCGAAATGGACTGGTTTGTATGAATCGCTGGTTACTGTAGCGATATGGTGGCCTCAGGGCATCGGAAAAAGCCCTATTTTCCTTTCTCCGGACCCTTTTCCGCGCTATTTCAGGCGCTTCGCCCAATGGGGCCAACAGGAGTATCTGCCGTGAAGTTCCGGGGATCGTTCACCGCTCTCGTCACGCCGTTCAAGAATGGCGGGTTAGACGAGAAAGCGTTCCGCGATCTCGTGGAGTGGCAGATCGCGGAGGGCACGCAGGGTTTGGTTCCGGTCGGCACCACGGGCGAAAGTCCGACGCTTTCGCACGACGAGCATCACAAGGTCGTCGAGTGGTGCATCGACCAAGCCAAGGGCCGCGTGCCGGTGATCGCGGGCGCGGGTTCGAACAATACGACGGAAGCGATTTCGCTCGCGAAGCACGCCGAAAAGGCCGGTGCCGACGCGGTGCTCGTGGTGACACCTTATTACAACAAGCCCACGCAAGAGGGGATGTATCAGCACTTCAAGGCGGTGAACGACGCGATCGGGATTCCGATCATCATTTATAATATTCCGCCCCGATCGGTCGTGGATATGTCGGTCGATACCATGAAGCGGCTGTATGAATTGAAGAACATCGCCGGCGTGAAGGACGCCACCGCGAATATCGGACGCGTCTCGCAGCAGCGCCATGCGTTGGGCGAGGATTTTATCCAGCTTTCCGGCGAGGACATGACGGCGCTTGCGTACAATGCGGCCGGCGGTCACGGCTGCATTTCGGTGACGTCAAACGTAGCACCGAAACTTTGCGCCGAGCTTCAGAATACAAGTCTCTCCGGCGACTATGCCAAGGCGCTCAAGGTGCAGGACCGCCTGATCCCGCTGCATGACGCGATCTTCTTCGAGCCGGGTGTCGCCGGCGCGAAGGCGGGGCTTTCGCTCTTGGGCCGCTGCCAGGAAATCGTGCGCTCGCCGCTTGTTCCGGCAACCGCGAAGACCAAGGACGCGATCCGCAGCGCGATGGTTCACGCCGGATTGCTGAACTAGGGTTTCTCGATGGCCAAGAAGGCCGAGCCGAAACTCAAAATCGCCGCCGACAACCGCAAGGCTCGCTTCAATTACGAGATCGGCGAAGCGTTCGAGGCGGGCATTGCGCTGACCGGAACGGAGATTAAATCGCTCCGCAATGGCAAGGCGACGATTGCGGAATCCTACGCCGACGCGAAAGACGGCGAAATCTGGCTCGTGAACTCCAATATCCCGGAATACCTGCAAGCGAACCGCAACAACCACACGCCGAAGCGGCCGCGAAAGTTGCTGCTACACAAGCGCCAGATCAACAAGCTCGTCGGCGCCGTCGAAAAGGAAGGCATGACGATCGTGCCTTTGAAGATCTACTTCAATCCGCGCGGTCGCGCGAAGGTCGAGATTGCGCTGGCCAGAGGCAAGAAGCTCCACGACAAGCGCGACACCGAAAAGAAGCGGGACTGGGCCCGCGAGCGCGGGCGCGTCATGCGCGATAAGGGATAAATGCTTCGATGTCGTTGCCCGTCAAACTGGATCACTGTGTCATCCATGTTTCTGACTGGGCGCGTTCCAACGATTTTTATCGCGACGTTATGGGCGCCGAACTGGTGAAGCGAGAAGTTGGTTGGGCTTATCGCTTCGGCGAGGAGCAATTAAATCTCCATGGGCCGGGCCTTAAACCCGCAGAGGTGGCAACGCTCCCGGTGCAGCCGGGTAACAGCGATCTTTGCTTCGAATGGAAGGGGCCGATCTCGGACGCAATCGCGCATCTGAAGCAGCATCAAGTGGATATCATCAAAGGCCCGATGCAGCGTTTCGGGGCAAAGGGTCACGGCACCAGCGTCTATTTCCGCGATCCCGACGGCTCGCTGCTCGAATTCATTTCTTATGCTGCTTAGGCAATCGCACCGAAGCTCGCGCGTACATTCGAGAATATTTCGCGGAACATATCGGTCGTCAGTACGCCCGTGTTCGTGTTGTAGCGCGAGCAGTGATAGCTATCGAACAGCCGCACATTCTCGAAATCGTGGATCATGCCGTGGCCGAACTTGTGTCGCGCCATCTTCGAACCGAGTGCAACGACGACCGAGTCATGCGCGATTTTGCCGAGTGCTACGATACGTTTCAGGTTCGGCATTTCGTTGAAGGCGCTGGTCAGGAAAACACGGCAGGTACTGATCTCATCGCCGGTGGGTTTGTTTTCCGGCGGCACGCAACGCACCGCGTTTGAAATCCGCGTGTCGACCAGTTCGAGCGTGTCGTCCGGTCTCTTTTCATAATTGCCTTTGGCGAAACCGAATTCCTTGAGGGTCGCGTAGAGCAGGTCGCCTGCATAATCGCCGGTAAAGGGACGGCCGGTCCGGTTCGCGCCGTGCAATCCGGGCGCGAGGCCAACAATCAGGAGACGTGCGCTGGCCGCCCCGAACGAAGGCACCGGTGCGTTGTGATAGTCCGGAAATTGCTTGCGGTTCGCTTTGCGAAACGCCGCTAGCCGCGGACAGAGCGGACAATCGCGGCCCGGCTCGGCCAGATCGGCAGTCGCTTCGCTCAAGCGTCCTCGGTTTCACCCGGCGCGGTGGGCTGCCGCTGGAGGAAATTCGGTGCGTTCTGCATCCGTGCGGAACGGTCGGCGGGGTCGCGGCCGATCTTGGCGGACAGTTCCTGGAGATCGATGAAGACATCGGCCTGACGGCGCAACTCGTCGGCGATCATCGGCGGCTGGGTCGAGATGGTGGAGATAACGGTCACCCGGACGCCCTTGCGCTGTACGGATTCGACGACAGGACGGAAATCGCCATCGCCGGAGAATAGTATGACGTGATCGAGATGGTCCGCGAGTTCCATCATATCCACCGCCAGCTCAAGATCCATGTTGCCCTTGATCTTGCGGCGGCCCATCGCATCGGTGAATTCCTTCGCGGGCTTGGTCACGACCTTGTAGCCGTTGTAATCGAGCCAATCGAGCAGGGGGCGGATCGAGGAATACTCCTGATCTTCGATCAGGGCAGTGTAATAGAAAGCGCGCAGCAGGTTTCCGCGACCCTGAAATTCTTCAAGAAGACGCTTGTAGTCGATATCGAAGCCGAGGCTCTTGGTGGTCGCGTAGAGATTGGCGCCGTCAATAAATAGCGCGGTCGTTTCGGCAGTCTGCTGCATTTCAATTTCCCAAAACTATGCGCGTTTGGCTGGGCAATCCGACCCCCTCGAGAGCGAATCTCTATCGGTCTCTGAAGTAACCGACCAATTCCACAGCTAACAGGGTAATTAGGTGGTAGGAAAGCAATACCTGCGAGCCATATCGCCGCGATGGAACTTTGCGACGCCAGTAAGCCCAAAACGGTGCGTAGTTGCCGTAGCGGCGTGCTAGCTTTGTAAGCCTTCCAGCCCATGTGTCCGGGGTCAATCGGCCGACGCGGCGATATGCTTGCTTCTGCCGTATAACTCGGGCTATAGGGTCCCGAAATCCGCACACGTCAAACTTGGAGACCCGCTGATGGCGCGCGTCACGGTTGAAGATTGCATCGACAAGGTTGAGAACAGGTTCGATCTGGTTCTGCTCGCGAGCCATCGCGCACGGATGATTTCGTCCGGCTCTTCGATCACGATCAACCGGGACAACGACAAGAACCCGGTCGTGGCGCTTCGCGAAGTGGCGGAAGAGACGGTGTCCCCAGACGACCTCAAGGAAGACCTGATCCACTCGCTCCAGAAGTACACCGAAGTGGACGAGCCGGAGCCCGAGGCAGTACCGATGATCCCCGGCGCCGGCGGCTCGGACGACAGCGCCGTCATGGACCGCATGAGCGAGGAAGAGCTCCTCGCCGGCCTCCAGGGCCTGGTTCCGCCGGAACAGACCGAAGAAGACGAAGGCTAAACGCTTAACCGCGTTAGCTATTTTGCCCGGCCTATTCGCCGGGCGGTTCCCGCAATGCTAGTTTACGGGCCAGTCTCCAGATTCCGGGGACAGGAGCCTATGGCATGATGCGCCAATACGAACTCGTGGACCGGGTTCGTCGCTACAACCCTGCGACCGACGAGGGGCTGCTCGACAGCGCCTATGTCTACGCCATGAAGGCTCATGGCTCGCAGACGCGCGCGTCAGGCGACCCCTATTTTTCCCACCCGCTCGAAGTCGCGGCGATCCTGACCGATCTCAAGCTCGACGACGCCACCATCGTCGCTGCACTCCTGCACGACACCATCGAGGACACCAAGGCGACGCGCGCCGAGATCGGCAAGAAATTCGGCAAGGACATCGCGACCCTCGTCGAGGGCCTGACCAAAATCAAAAAGCTCGACCTCGTGTCGAAGCGGGCGGCGCAGGCGGAGAACCTCCGGAAACTGCTGCTCGCGATTGCCGACGACGTTCGCGTGCTCTTGGTGAAGCTCGCGGACCGCCTTCATAATATGCGGACTCTGAAATTCGTGCCTGAGGAGAAGCGCAGCCGCATCGCCGAAGAGACGCTCGACATCTACGCGCCGCTCGCGGGCCGCATGGGTATGCACGATATGCGCGAGGAACTGGAGGATCTTTCCTTCCGCCAGTTGCAGCCGGACGTTTATCGCTCGATCGAGAGCAGGCTTTCCGCGATACGGGAACGCAATGCCGGTCTCATTAAGGTCATTGAAGAGGAACTGACTTCAGCGCTTGCGCATGAAGGTACTCGCGCAAAAGTACGCGGGCGCGAGAAGCGGCCTTACTCGATATGGAAAAAGATGGAGCGCAAGGCGGTCGGCTTCGAGCAGCTTTCCGATCTTTACGGATTCCGTGTCGTGGTCGACAACATCGCCGCCTGCTACCAGGCGGTCGGCATCGTGCATACCAAGTGGCCCTTCGTGCCGGGCCGCTTCAAGGATTATATCTCGACGCCGAAGCAGAACGATTATCGTTCGCTGCATACGACCGTGGTCGGCCCCGGCCGCCAGCGCGTTGAACTGCAAGTCCGCACGCATGACATGGATCAGGTCGCGGAATATGGGATTGCCGCGCACGCTCTATATAAAGACAGCGAGAAGGCGGACGGGGAAATCCTCCCGCATGACTCGAATGCTTACGCCTGGCTGCGCCGCACAATCGAGATGCTCGCGGAAGGCTCGAGCCCCGAAGAGTTTCTCGAACATACGAAGCTCGAGTTGTTCCACGATCAGGTGTTCTGCTTCACGCCGAATGGCCGGTTGATTGCGCTGCCGCGCAAGGCGACGCCGATTGATTTCGCTTATGCAGTGCATACCGACGTCGGCAACAGCGCCATCGGATGCAAGATTAACGGACAGGTCGCGCCGTTGGTGTCGGAGTTACAAACCGGTGACGAAGTCGAAATCATCCGCGGCGACGCGAAGACGCCGCCGGCGGCGTGGGATGCGATCGTGATTACCGGCAAGGCGCGCGCTGCCATCCGCCGCGCGACGCGCTCCGCTGTGCGCGCGCAATATACCGGGCTCGGCCGCAAGATGCTGGAGCGCGCATTCGCGAAAGCATCGCTGCCGCTTTCGGAAGACAAGCTGCAAGCAGCCTTACCGCGCCTTGCACGTCACACGACCGATGATTTGTTCTCGTCGGTAGGCCGCGCCGAGATCAAGCCCGACGACGTTCTGCGCGCGGTCGATCCGGAATGGCGCGGCGGGCGCGTGACGGGCGCGAAGACTCCGAAAAGCGAAGGCGGCTGGTTTGGCCTGCGCCGTGCAAGTGCCCTGAAATTCCGCATCCCGGAAAAAGGAAAAGAAGAAAAGGTCGCCGCGATTCCAATTCGCGGCATCAACGGCGAATTGCCGGTGCGTTTCGCGCCGAATGGCGGCGCGGTGCCGGGCGACCGCATCGTCGGCATTCTGACGCCGGGTGAGGGCATTACCATCTATCCGATCCATTCGCCCGCACTGAAAGAGTTCGACGACCAGCCGGAACACTGGCTCGATGTGCGTTGGGACATGGAAGAAACCGAGCCGCAGCGCTTTCCGGCACAGATCGCAGTCACGGCCATAAACGAGCCGGGGTCGCTCGCGCAGATCGCGACCGTGATCGGCGAGCATGGCGGCAATATCGACAACATCCGCATGGGCGGAAAGACTGCAGATTTTCATCGCATGATCATTGACGTCGAGGTATTCGATCTCAAGCACCTCAATTCAATTCTGACGCAGTTGCGCGCAAAGAAAATCGTGTCGGGGGCGGAGCGCGTGAATGGCTGAGAACAGTCCGCTCCGTCTCGGTGTGAACGTGGATCACGTTGCGACCATCCGCAACGCGCGTGGCGGCTTTCATCCGGATCCGATCCGCGCGGCACGCGCCGCAATCGCCGCCGGTGCGCATGGCATTACGATGCATTTGCGCGAAGACCGCCGTCACATCATCGACAGCGATGTCGAGCGCATGAAAGACATTTCCGCGCCGCTCAATCTCGAAATGGCGGCCACCGACGAGATGATCGGGATCGGGGCGCGGCTTAAGCCCCATGCGGTGTGCCTCGTTCCGGAAAAGCGCACCGAGCGCACCACCGAAGGCGGGCTTGATGTGATCGCAGGCGGTGCCGCGCTTCAGGCCGCGGTAAAAAAGCTGTCCGCGCATAGCCGCGTTTCGCTTTTCATCGCGCCGGATGCGGCGCAGATCGAGGCTTCGGCAAAAGCAGGTGCCGCAGTCGTCGAACTTCACACCGGCACCTGGTGTGAAGCCGTTTCGCATACTGACGAAAAAACCTCGCTCGAAGAGTTCAAGAAGCTCGTCGAAGGCGCGCGGCTGGCTGCTTCCTTTGGCCTGGAAGTTCACGCCGGTCACGGCCTCGATTTCGGTACCGCCGAATTGATTTCGACGCTGCCGGAGATCGCCGAACTCAACATCGGCCACTACATGATGGGCGAGGCGATGTTCGCCGGCATGGATGCCGTGATCAAGAATATGCTAGCCGCAATGGCGCGCGGGCGCGCACGGATCGGAGCGCCGGCATGATCATCGGAATGGGCTCCGACCTTTGCGATGTGCGGCGGATTCAGAAATCCATCGACCGCTTCGGCGAGCGCTTTCTGAAGCGGATTTTTACGCCGAAAGAACGCGAACGCTCCGAGCGCCGCAAACGGCGCGCGGAGTCCTACGCCAAACGGTTTGCCGCCAAGGAAGCCTGCGCCAAGGCGCTCGGCACCGGCTTCCGCGACGGCGTGTTCTTCCGCGATCTCGGCGTCGTGAACCTGCCTTCGGGCCGGCCGACCATGAAGCTCACCGGCGGCGCATTGAAGCGGCTGAACGCCCTGATTCCGTCGGGTTTCGAGCCGCAGATCGATCTCACCATCACCGACGAGGGGCCGATGGCGCAGGCCATCGTCATTATTTCCGCGGTCCCCAAAGCGCCCTGATCGCCGCATTGCCTAGCTTAGGCCCCCCGTCTATACGGGCGGCGCCGCGATTTCCCGGAGATTACCTTAGACATGAGCGTGACCACCGAAAAGAAAGAAGGCGGGTTAGGCGAACTCATCAGCATCGGCTTTCAGGCGCTCGTTATTGCGCTCGTCATCCGTACGCTTCTGTTTCAGCCTTTCAACATCCCGTCCGGTTCGATGAAAGCGACGCTGCTCGTCGGCGATTATATTTTCGTATCCAAGTTCTCCTACGGCTACACAAAATACTCGGTACCCTTCGCGTTGATCCCGTTCGAGGGACGCATCTGGGCCGGAACGCCGAAGCGCGGCGATGTCGCGGTGTTCCGCAATCCGAAGGATGACTCGACCGACTACATCAAGCGCGTCATCGGCTTGCCCGGCGACCGCATCCAGATGAACAACGGCCAGCTCTTCATCAATGGGCAAGCGATCAAGCGCGAGCAGATTTCCGACTGGCGCGACGACGATCCGCGCGAGAAGGGCAAACCTATCAAGCGCTGGCGCGAAACGCTGCCGAATGGCGTGAGCTACGAGACGCTCGATCTCGGCGAGAGCTATTACGACAATACGCCGGAATATTCCGTGCCGTCCGGCCATTACTTCATGATGGGCGACAATCGCGATAATTCCACCGACAGCCGTGTGCAGTCCGCGGTGGGCTATGTACCGCTCGAGAATTTCATCGGCCGCGCGGAGATCATCTTCTTCTCGCTCTCCGAAGGTACGGCGATTTACGAGCTTTGGCGCTGGCCGTTCGATGTGCGCTGGGGCCGCATCCTGTCTTGGGTTAGATGACGCGGGCGGCGCGCGACCTTTCCGCACTCGAAGAGCGGCTCGGCCACCGCTTCAAGGATATTGCGCTTTTGGAAGAAGCCCTCACGCATAAGAGCGCGGTGGCGAGCGGCAGGCGGCGCATCAGCAATCAGCGGCTGGAATTTCTAGGCGACCGGGTGCTTGGGCTCGCGGTCGCGGAAATGCTCTACCAGTCCTTCGAGCAAAACAAGGAAGGCGAACTCTCGCAGCGTCACACTGCGCTGGTCCGCAACGAAACCTGCGTCGAAGTTGCGTTGATGCTCGATCTCGGCAGCCACATCGAAGTCGAAGACGAAAAGCAGCACGGGCAACTGCGCGAGAACCACACCGTGCTGGGTGATGCCTGCGAGGCGGTGATCGCGGCGATCTTCCTCGACGGCGGCTATGAACCGGCACAGGCGATGATCACACGCTACTGGCAGCCGCTGATGACGGCATCAGCCGAGGCGCCGCGTCATGCCAAGGCATTGCTACTTGAATGGGCGCATGGGCGTGGTCTGCCCGATCCAGTCTATCGCGAAGTGTCGCGCAGCGGACCGCCGCATAAACCGACCTTCAGAATCTCGGTCGAAATCGGCAATCTCGCGCCGCTCGAAGGCGTCGGCGCATCCAAGCGCGAAGCGGAGCATTCGGCGGCGGCCATGATGCTCGCGCGCGAGCGGGTGATGACCAATGACTGAAGAAAAGCGGGCAGGCTTCGTCGCGCTGATTGGCGCACCCAATGCGGGAAAATCCACGCTTCTGAATGCGCTGGTCGGCGCGAAGGTCTCGATCGTCACGCATAAAGTGCAGACGACGCGCGTGCCGGTGCGCGGGATCGCGATGGCGGGGCAGGCGCAGATCGTCTTCGTCGATACGCCCGGCATCTTCGCGCCGAAGCGCAGGCTGGACCGCGCGATGGTTGGCTCCGCCTGGCAGGGTGCGACCGACGCCGATCTCGTGGCGTTGCTCATCGATGCGCAGCGCGGACTGGATGACGAGAACAAGGAAATCCTCAGCAAGCTGAAAGAAGTCCCGCAGCCGAAAATCCTGATCCTGAATAAGATCGATACCGTCGCCCGCGACGGCCTGCTTGCGCTCACGGCGGCGGCAAATGAAGCGATCCACTTCGAGCGCACCTTCATGATCTCCGCCACTAACGGCGACGGGGTCACGGACGTGCGCGACTACTTCGCGGCCGCCATGCCCAAGGGTCCGTGGCTCTATCCGGAAGACGAGATTTCGGACGTTCCGATGCGCCTGATGGCGGCCGAAATCACCCGCGAAAAGCTCTACCTTCGGCTGCACGAAGAGCTACCTTACCAATCGACGGTCGAAACCGATTCGTGGGAAGAGCGCAAAGACGGCTCCGTCCGGATCGAGCAGACGATTTATGTCGAGCGTGACGGGCAGAAAAAGATCGTGCTCGGACAGGGCGGGAAAATGGTCAAATCCATTTCGATGGATGCGCGGAAGGAAATCTCTTCCGAGATCGAAAAGCGGGTGCATCTTTTCCTGCACGTGAAGGTGCGCGAGGGCTGGGGCGACGACCCGGAGCGCTATCGCGGGATGGGGCTGGAGTTTCCGAAGGGCTAGCCGTTATGGAATGGACCGACGACGGCATCATTCTCGGGCTTCGCCGCCACGGCGAGGGCCACGCCGTCGTGGAGTTGATGACTGCAGCACACGGCCGGCATCTGGGTCTGGTCTATGGCGGCGGCTCGCGGAAGAAGACGCCGCTCTTGCAGCCGGGCAACAGCGTCCGCGCGGTGTGGCGCGCGCGGCTCGATGAACAGCTTGGCAATTACACGCTGGAAATTACGCAGTCGCGGGCCGACCGGATGATGATGGCGGCCCGCGCCAGCTTTGGCTTGCAGACTTTGGCCGCGCTCCTACGGCTCTTGCCGGAGCGCGATCCGCACAGCGATCTTTTCGTCATGTGCGAGTATATCCTCGATCGCATCGACGAGATGGAGGCGGCGTCTCTGATCGCCCGGTTCGAACTGCAACTGCTCACGGAATTGGGTTTCGGGCTCGATCTTTCTTCGTGCGCTGCGAGCGGGGTCACGAAGGACCTCATCTACGTCTCGCCGAAATCGGGCCGCGCCGTCAGCCGGTCCGCGGGCGAGGAGTGGCGGGAGCGGCTCATACCGCTGCCGTCTTTTCTCCGCGAAGTCGACGTAAGCATCACGCCTGCCGACATCGCGGCCGCCTTCGCGCTTACCGGGCACTTTTTGACCGTTCATGTGCTGGAGCCGCGCGGGCTCGCGCTCCCGGAGGCCCGGGGGTCGCTGGTCGCAGCGGCAAGGCGTATGCGGGCAGCCTGAGAGTTGAACAGCCCGCCCCGACTGGGTACCGCTAGTTCATGACCAAGCGAATCGCTCCTCCCGCGCCTGGCGGCGGCGGAGGCAATATCGAGCCCGTTGAGCTGAAGGAAGCGCTGGAAGAGCGTTACCTTTCCTATGCGCTCTCCACCATCATGGGCCGCGCGCTGCCGGATGCGCGCGACGGCTTGAAGCCGGTTCACCGCCGCATACTCCATGCGATGCGAATTCTGCGGCTCGACCCCGGCACGGGTTTCAAGAAGTCGGCGCGTGTGGTCGGCGACGTGATCGGCAAATTCCATCCGCACGGCGATCAATCGGTCTATGACGCGCTGGTACGCCTCGCGCAGGATTTCGCGCAGCGTTATCCGCTAGTGGACGGGCAGGGCAACTTCGGCAACGTGGACGGCGATAACGCGGCGGCCATGCGTTACACCGAAGCGCGCATGACGGACGTTGCGCGGCTGCTTCTGGAAGGCATCGACGAAGACGCGGTCGATATGCGCCTGACCTACGACGGCGAAGAGCAGGAGCCGATCGTTCTTCCCGGCGCATTCCCGAATTTGCTCGCGAACGGTTCGACCGGCATTGCGGTCGGCATGGCGACCTCGATCCCGCCGCACAACGCCGCCGAGCTTTGCGACGCGGCGCTGTTTCTGATCGAGAAGCCGAAGTCGCAACCGCGCGAAGTCCTGAAATTCGTCAAGGGACCGGACTTCCCGACCGGCGGCATCATCGTCGACGACAAGGCAACGATCCGCGAGGCGTACAATACGGGGCGCGGTTCTTTCCGCGTGCGCGCACGCTGGACGCAGGAAAATACAGGCAACGGCACGTGGGTCATCATCGTCACCGAAATTCCATACTCGGTGCCGAAGTCGCGGCTGATCGAAAAGATTGCCGAACTTCTCACCGACAAGAAGCTGCCGCTCTTGGCCGACGTTCGCGACGAGTCGACCGAAGACGTTCGCATCGTACTCGAGCCGCGCTCGCGCTCGGTCGATCCGGTCTTGATGATGGAGCAACTCTTCAAGCTCACCGAGCTTGAGAGCCGCTTCCCGCTCAACATGAACGTGTTGATGGGCGGTCTCACGCCGCGCGTGGTCAGCCTCTCGGAAGCGCTCCGGGAATGGCTCGACCATCGCCGCGAGGTGCTGATCCGCCGCTCGAAGAACCGTCTCGGCATCATCGATCATCGCCTCGAAGTGCTCGGCGGATACCTGATCGCGTATCTGAACTTGGATGAAGTCATCAAGATCATCCGCACCCAGGACGAGCCGAAGCCGGTGTTGATGAAACGCTTCAAGCTCTCCGATGTGCAGGCAGACGCGATCCTGAATATGCGGTTGCGTAATTTACGCAAGCTTGAGGAAATGGAAATCCGCGGCGAGCACGCTGAACTGAAGAAAGAAAAGTCCGAGCTTGAGAAGCTCCTGAAGTCACCGGTCGGGCAGTGGAAGAAAATCTCCGATCAGATCAAGGAAGTCCGAGAGCTGTTCGGCCCGAAGACTGAACTCGGTAAGCGCCGCACCGGCTTTGAGGCGGCAGCCGAAGTCGACGAGGCAGCGGTTGCGGAATCGATGCTGACGCGCGAGCCGATCACGGTCGTCGTTTCCGAGAAGGGCTGGATTCGCGCATTGCGCGGCCACACCGACAAAGTCGACGACGTGCAGTTTAAGGGCGACGACAAACTCAAGACCGCATTCCCCGCGGAGACCACCTCGAAGATCATGGTGTTCGCAACGAACGGCCGCTTCTACACGTTAGACGCCGGAAAAATTCCCGGCGGCCGCGGCCACGGCGAGCCGATCCGCCTCATGGTCGAGATCGAAGCGGGACACGAGATCGTGGTCGTATTCCCTTATGTCGAAGGACAGAAATTCTTGGTCGCCTCGCATTCCGGCAAGGGCTTCATCGTCAAAATCGAAGATGCGCTCGGCACCACGCGCAAGGGCAAGCAAGTGCTGAACGTGAAAACGCCTGACAAGGCGGTCGCGATTGCGCCCGCCGCCGGCGATCATGTTGCAGCCATCGGCGAGAACCGGAAGATGCTGGTGTTCCCGGCGAAAGACTTGCCGGAAATGGGCCGAGGTGCCGGCGTGAAGTTACAGCGCTACAAGGATGGCGGATTGTCGGATGCGAAGATGTTCGACCTCGAAGCGGGCCTGACTTGGTTGGACGCGCAGAACAAGCAGCATACGATCTCGAAAGGCGAGCTTCGCGACTGGCGCGGCAACCGCGCCGATGCGGGCCGCATCGTCTCGGTGCGAGGCTTCCCGAAGAACAACCGCTTCCGCGGTTAATTCTTCTTCAGCAGTTGCTTGTAAAGCTCGATGGCATGGCCGTTGGGCTGCGGGAAGATCGATTCGTTTTCCTCGAGGATTACGACGTCTGCATTCGCGATGGGCTGGATTTCGGCTGCGGTCATCCTGCCCTTTAGCTGCGCATACTCCGGCCCGCCACGCATACCGCCGTAGAGGTAGTTGTATCCTTTGAGGCTGTGCAGACAAGCGGAGCGCGCGAGGGTTTCTGCCAGCACGTGAATGAAGCTGCCGCCGATTACGGCGACATCGAGCTTCGCTTCCGGGCCGCATTGACGCTTTTCATAGCGAACGACCGGCACTTTATATTGTGGCTGTGGCAGCAGAATATTCAGAAGATCCAGCAAATCGCGGTCTTCGCCGGTCGCATTGTCGGAAACCGTGTAAGTCCATTGCAGCGGCGCGATCGGCAATGACTTGCGCTGGCGGTTGATCTCGCCGATCAGCGCGTTCGCGGCATAAGCAACTGCAAGTTGGTTCCAGTGCACGCCGCCCTGCGGGAACATACCGAACTCGTATTTTCCTTTCATCGCATGGGTCAGCGTCGCGGCATCGACCACGTTGACGCCGGTCTGTCGCAACATGGCAACAAAAGCAGGCACTTTGCCCAGACGGTCGCGTTCCGCGCTCGCGCATGGATAGCGGTTGACGAAGGCTTCGGGGAAATGCGCGACCTTTGATGGCGTGATGAGATAAATGAATGCGTGACCGCGTGACTGAATGGTGTCCTGCAACTCTTTGAGCTGCGAGGCCCAGAGGCGTGCAGGAGCTTCCATCTTCGCAAGATCGCGCGCGCAATATTCGTCGAGATAAGGCTTCTCGATGAGATGCCCGTCTTCGCCGCGCAGGATGCCCGCCGCGCCGAACTGCCCGAACAGCTTGTAGCGGATCTGATTGTTCACGCGAATAAGCGTGGGGCGTAGCGGGATCGATTGGGTGACTTCGTAGGCGATTGCGCGCTGGTTGTCGCCGTTCGTGAATGCCTGCCACGACCACTGGAATTGTTTTGGCGGTTCAATGACGCCGCGCAAGTTCCTGCCGATGCGCAGTTCCAGTTTCGGCGCGTAGCTGCGTGCGAACAGATTCCATGCCGTCGCGACGGGAAGTGCTAGCAGTAACGCCATTCCAAGAGCGATGAGTTGCGAGCGGCCGAGCGATGGAATGCGGAGTGTCGTCATCGCTAGAACCGGAAATAAATAAACGGTGTGAAGGGGACGGCGAAGGCACGTGCGAGCGCGATCACGTAAAGCAAGACGAGTGCTGCCGCCGCGGCGCGCTGCAAGTGAACGCTCCGCTCATAAGCTCGCGCGAGCGGCACATACAGCGGCGTTGCAGGGAGCAACGAAAGGATCGAGCCGATCAACACGGCAAGCGGAAGTTCAGGTGGAATGTCGAGTACCGATGCGGCTCGCGTAAAATCGAACATTGCAGTTAGATAGCCCGCGATATGTTCCGCCGAAGTTGCGCGGAAAATCACCCAGCCGATCATCACGATGAAGAGCGTGACGATGGTTGATACTACCGCGCCTGCGCGATCGAGCCAGCGGATCAGGAACATCCGGTCGAGTGTAAGAAAAAGACCGTTATAGGCGCCCCAGAGGACGAAGTTCCAGCTCGCGCCGTGCCAGACTCCGGAGAGCAGAAAACAGATCCAGAGATTGAGATAAGTTTGCGCTGCCGAACCGCGGTTGCCGCCCAATGGTTTGTAAAGATAGTCGCGGATCCAGGTCGTGAGCGAGATATGCCAGCGCCGCCAGAAATCCGTGAGCGAGCGCGCGGTGTAAGGCATATTGAAGTTTTCGCGGAGCCGGAAGCCGAGCATCCGCGCGAGCCCGATCGCCATGTCGGAATAGGCCGAGAAGTCGAAATAGATCTGCAGCGTGAAGCAGATGACGCCGAGCCAGGCTTGCCCCGCGCCAAGCGTTCCCGCGTTTGCGCCGAAAGCCGTATCAGCGAACGCACCGCAGGTGTCGGCGATCAGAAGCTTCTTAGCAATGCCGCGGGCGAAACGCAGGAATCCTTCCCAGGCATCGTTCCATGTAACCGAGGCGGGCTTTTCGATCTGATCCTGCATCTCATGATATTTGAGGATCGGACCGGCCAAGAGCTTCGGAAACATGAAGACGAAAAGACAGTAGTCGGAGAGGCTGCGCGCGGGCTTCGAGGTGCCGCGGTAGGTGTCGATGAGATAGCTGATCTTTTCGAAAACGACGAAGGAAACGCCGATTGGAAGCGCGATTTTCAGAAGTGGAAGTTGCGAGCCGGCGAACGGCGCAAGCAGCGTATTGAAGTTCGCAATCAGAAAGTCGGTGTACTTGTAGAAAACAAGGATGCCGAGATTGCTCACGATCCCGATGGCAAGCCAGAATTTGCGCGACCCCTCACGCGTTCCCGGCACGATCCGCTTGGAAAGAATGTAATCCAGCAGAGACGAGGCGAGAACGACCGGCACAAAGAGCGGTTCGCCCCAGGTATAGAAGGCAACACTGCCGAGGATCAGCGCCCACTTCTTCGCGGCGGCGCGGTCGTTAAACCAGAGATAAACGGCATAGAATGCCGGGAACGCGAACAGCGCGAAAAACGGTTCGTAAAACAGCATGGATTTTGCGCTGCGTCCCTTACACTTCTCGCCGGGATGATTAGCGGAAGGGGCCGGTTGCGTCCACGCGGCCGGTCAGGCCGTCCTTGGAATCCCGCGTTTCGGGCCGAAAAGCATGGCTGCAAGCTGGAACAGCCCCGCCACGACGGCAATGGTGCCGGCGGCGCCGAGGGAAATCTCATAGCCGAAGGCAAGCGGCAGCAACACCGCGATCGCGTAGCCAAACACCCCGCTGGCAAGCGCGAACAGAAGCGATAGCAGCACCTGCGTCCTGAGATCGTCGGTCAACATACGCGCGGTCGCCGGTGGGCATACCATCATGGCGACCAGCAGGATGACGCCGACCGCAGAAAGCGAAACCACAGCGGCGAGTGCGGCGAGCGAGACAATTAACGCGCCGATCATGCGCGGCGAGATGCCGATGGTGCGCGCGAAGTCGGGATCGAAGCTGACGACGCGAAGCTCTTTAAACAAGAGCACAATAATGAGCGCCACGACTACGAGCCCGAAGGCGAGTCGTCCTAGTTGCGGCGGAAGGCTTGCGAGCGCTGCCAGATCGAACAGGCTCCGGATTCCGGCCGCCGCGGGCCAGATCGCAGTTTCGATGTTGCCGAAGAGAATATGATGCACATCGAAGGTGGTGCGCGCGACGCCGCTCTGCTCAAGCAACAATACACCGAGCGCGAACATCGCGGTAAACACCGCACCGAGCGCGGCGGAGGGCTCCACGCCGGCCATGCGGCGCAAGAACTCGACCAGCATTGCCGAGAAAAGGGCTGCGGCGAACGCGCCCGTGAGCATCACCCATGTCGCCGTGGTTCCGGCAAGAACGAAGGCGATCACGATGCCGGGCAACACGACGTGGCCCATTGCGTCCCCCAGCATACTCTGGCGCGTCAGCACCAGAAAATTTCCGATCAGTGCGCAGACGAGCGCTGCCAAGGTGCCGACCAGCATCGCAGGCAGATCGATTTGCAGGAAAGAGGTCATGACGCGCCCCGCCATTGCCGCGCGCCGAAGGCACGAACGACGATGCCGCGTGCCGAGCCGAAGAACACGCTGAACAGAAGTATTGTGAAGGCGACTAGGACGATAACCGCGCCGGTCGGCGTATCCGGACTGACCGCGGAAATTGCCGCGCCGAAATAAGCGGATGCCGCGCCGATCGTGGCTGAGATCAATGTCATATAGCCGGTATGGTTGGTCCAGAAGCGGGCCGCCGCTGGCGGCGTGATAAGCAGCGCCACGATCAGCACGAGGCCAACGACACGCAGCCCGATCACGACGACTGCGAGCACGAGCGCCAGGATCGCGAGATCCAAAAGTCGTACCGGAAAGCCGTGCGCGCGGGCGTAATCCGCGTCAAAGGAGATCAGCGTCAGCTCCTTGAAGATCGCTGCGACCGCGAGCGCGACCACAAGTGAAAAGAGTGCGAGGATGATCGCTTCCTCGCGCAGCATACCGGCGGTAGCACCAAGAAGATAAATATCGAGCCCAGCCTGACCGCCGGTCTTCAGAGTCTGGATCACGGTTAGCAGCACGATGCCGAGCGCGAAGAAAGTCGCAAGCACGGAAGCGATCGCGGTGTCTTCGGTAAGCCTCGTGCGGTTCGTGATCCATTGAATAGAAAGTGCCGCGAGGATTGCGGTGAGTGCTGCACCCACCATCAAGAAGGGCAGGCTGCGGCCAGAAAAACCAAGTGTTACGGCCACGATAAATCCGAGTGCAACGCCGGGCAGCGTTGCGTGCGCGACGGCATCGGCGACGAGTGCGCGGCGGCGAAGCATCGCAAATACACCGACGATGCCGGTCGCGGCACCGAGCGCGGCGGCGCCCAGCATTACAACGATGGTATTGTATCCGGCTTGCAGCAAGAGAATGGAAACGAGCGGGGAAAGATCGGTCATTGCCCGGAATTCAGCGAGAGCGGCACGCCATAGGTGCGGGCGATATTGTCCGGCGTGAAGGTCGTCGCGACCGGCCCGCCTGCAATGAATTCGCGGTTCAAGAGCACGACGGTATCGAAAATATCCTTCACGCTCGACAGATCGTGGTGCACGGCGATCACGAGGCTGCCTGCGTCGCGTAGATCGCGGAAGACTCTCGTCATCACGCCTTCGGTCACGGCGTCCACACCCGCGAAGGGTTCATCAAGCAGAAACAGCTTCGCGGCTTGCGCGAGCGCGCGGGCAAGGAATACGCGTTGCTGCTGCCCGCCGGAAAGCGCACCGATCTGCCGGTCAGCGAATTCGCTTAAGCCCACCATGTCGAGGTATTTCTTTGCACTCACATGATCGGCTGCGCGTAACGGCTTTAGCCATCCGATGCGGCGATAAAGTCCCATCGCAACGACATCGGCGGCGGTTGCAGGAAAATCCCAATCGACGCTTGCGCGCTGCGGGACATAGGCGAGCAGGTCGCGCTGCTCCGAAACGGGTTTGCCGAAAATCTCCGCCGTGCCGCCTGCTTTCGGAACAAGATCGAGCACGGCCTTCAGTAAGCTCGATTTGCCCGCGCCGTTAGGACCGACAATTGCAACCAGGCCACGTTCGGGCGCAGTCCACGTGAAGTTCTCGAGCGCGGTGCGGCCGCCGTATTGTACGGAGAGATCGCGAATAGCGAGCGGCGGAATCGGCATGATGCCGGAAGATACGCGGTTCGATGGGAAAGGAGCCAGCACTTCAGCTTCCGGCCTTTAGCTTGCCGTTCAGGCCGCGTGGCGGCGCTTCTCCGCCCAGCGCGCGGGAGATCGAGGTCACGTTATGGTCGAGCATACCGATCAGCGTGCCTTCATAGCTGCCGGGTGCGCCCAGCGCGTCGGAGTAAAGTTCGCCCCCGACAATCACCTGATGACCGCGGGCTCGCGCGCCTTCGACGAGTGCGCGGATGTTGCGCTCGGGCACCGAGCTTTCGACGAATACCGCGCGGATTTTCTTTGCGACCAGAAGCGAGACCAGTTCCTCGATCCGCTTCAGCCCGGCTTCGCTTTCGGTGGAAAGTCCCTGGATGCCTTCGACCTCGAAGCCGTAAGCGCGGCCGAAGTAGCTGAAGGCATCGTGCGCCGTAATAAGCACGCGCGAGGCTTCCGGCACGGTTTTCAGAATCTTCCGCGTGTACTCGTCGAGGCGCTCTATTTCCGCAATGTAAGCTTTCGCGCCAGCTTCGAAAGTCGCGCGCCCGGCGGGGTCGCGCGCGATCAGCCCGTCGCGGACCGCTTCGACGACGATGGACCACAGTTTCGGGTCCATCCAAACGTGCGGGTCCTTGCGGTCTTTATATTCTTCATCCGCGAGCAACTGCGCGGCGGGAATTTTCTCGGCAGCGAACAGCACTGGCTTGGAGCGGGCGAGGGCTTTCAGCGTTTCGTCGAGCTGTGCTTCGAGGTGAAGTCCGTTGGCGACCACGAAATCGGCAGCGCTGAGCCGCGCGATATCCGCGCGTGTGGGCCGGTAGGTATGGGGATCGACGCCTTCGCCAAGCAGGCTCGTTACTTCAACACGGCTGCCGCCGACGGCGCGGACGGTATCCGCGAGCATCGAAACGGTGGTGACGACGCGGAGCGGTTTCTGTTGCGCCACTGCTTCCTGAGAGGGCCAAGCAAACGACAGAACCGCGGCAAAAACCGCGGCTGAAAGAGCGTGGCGCAAAGGCTTTCCTTTCCTGCAAATGCGAACGACTTGCAGAAAGGTGCGCCTTCGCTCTATGGAAGTCAAGCTTCCTGCGAGTCATTCGCAAGAATGATCCGTGCCTCCAAACTGAAAAAGCCGGCTCATTTTTGAGCCGGCTTTCTCTTTGGATATTGCTCTTTGGATATCGGAAGCTGCCTTAAGCGCTTACGAGCCGTAGTGGATCGTGCAGCCGTAAGGACGTGTCGAGGGGTTCGGCACGGGCTTGTTGGCCGCGAGCGCGCCCAGCGTCTCGCGTACATAATTCACAGCCTTCGGAAGCGAGTCCGCGCGATAGGACGGAATGCTGTCGATGCCACCCTTGTAGACGAGCGTGCCGCTGGCATCGATCACATACATATGCGGCGTGGTCTGCGCGCCATAAAGCGAGCCGATCTTGCCGTCCGGATCGAGCACGGTATTCGTCGGCACTGCGTTGCGCTCGGCGTTCACCTTGATCGCGGCAGGGCCTTCGAGGAATCCCTGTCTGCCGGGTGGCGAGGAGATGATCTGCAACCAAACGACGCCCTGGGCGGTCGCGTCCTTCTGCGCCGATTGCATATTGTTCGCGTTGTAGTGCATTCGCACATAGGGGCAATCGTGGTTGGTCCATTCCAGCACCACGATTTTTCCGCGCAGCGATTTCAGGTCTACGGTTTTTCCGTCAGCAGTGCGGGCGGTGAAATTCGGCGCTTCCTTGCCGATCGGCGGCGAAGCCAAGGCGGGAAATGCCAAGGCTGCGGTGAGGGCGGCAGTCGCAATCAGTTTATTGATCATGCTTTCTCCCTTTCTCTAGTTTTCTATGCGGGCAGTCTTCGACTGGCCGATTTCACGCAAGACAATTTCTGGCGTCAGGATTTGCGGCAGCACTACCGGCTGCGCGTCAACGCCGGCCGGGTAGAACACATAGAGCGGAACGCCATTGCGTCCGAACTTCGCGAGCATTTGCGTGATCGCGGGATCGCGATGGGTCCAGTCGCCTTTGAGGTAGGCGACATTCGCCGTTTCGAAAGCGGAGATTACGTTCGTGCGCTCCAGCGCGACCCGCTCGTTCACAAGACAGGTGATGCACCATGCGGCGGTGAGGTTGACGAAGACCGGACGGCCCTGCGTGCGCAATTCGTCAAGCCGCGTCGGCGTGAACGTTTCGTAGCGCGCGTTCGGGTTCGCGGCCTGTTCGGGGGCGGCCGCATCTTTCACGAAGAAGATGCCGAGGGCGACCGCGGCGAGGATCGCCGCGATGGATAAAGCGTAGTTCGCGAAGCGCCAGCTTTTGCCTGTGGAGGCAAAAAGCCACGCACCGAACGCAATCAGCAACATACCGCCGAGTGCTGCGGCCACCGCGTTTGCTCCGGCCTGCTGCGCCAGCACCCAGACCAGCCAGATCGCGGTTGCATACATCGGGAACGCAAGCAGTTGCTTTAGCCGTTCCATCCATGGGCCGGGCCGGGGAAGGAAGCGCAAGAGCGCGGGCCAGTAACAAAGAACAAGGTAAGGCAGCGCGAGCCCGAGACCGAGCGCGAAGAAAATCGCGAGCAGTACAGGCGCGGGCTGGCTCACCGCGAAACCGAGTGCGGCACCCATGAACGGCGCGGTGCAGGGTGTTGCAACCACGGCTGCGAGCGCACCTGCGAGAAAGCTCATCGCGTAGCCGTCATTGCCGCCGAAAGCGCCGAGACGCGAGAACGAGTTTCCGAAAGCGACCACGCCGGACTGGCTCAAGCCTACAGCGAACATCAGGTACGCAAGAAATAGCACGAAGAGCGGCGACTGGAATTGAAAGCCCCAGCCGAGTTCCGCGCCACCAGCTTTGAACGCAAGCACGATCGCGGCGAATACGCCGAAACAAGCGAGGACGCCCGCGGCGTAGGCAAGTCCGTGAAAGTGCCGCTGGCGGTAGCCCATGCGCGAGTGATTGAGGAGCGAGAGCACCTTGATCGACAAAACTGGGAAAACACAGGGCATCAGGTTGAGAATGATGCCGCCGAGCAGCGCAAAAAAAAGCGCGGCCGCAAGGCCGATTTCCGGCATTGCGAAGTTGTTTTGCGTGCCAAGCGTGCCGGTGAGCGGCGCTTCGACTGCGTAGACCTGCTGCGTGGCCGCGTTGCCGCCGTGCTCGTTCAGGACGAGTATTCCGCGCAAGGTATGCGGCACTTTCTTGTCATAAGGATCGAGCGTCAGCGATAGCTCGCCGTCCTTGACTTGCAGCGGCTGTTCGGCAGCGTGTTTTACCGCGCCCCAGTCGCTCGCAAAAAAATGCGCGCTTGCGATCTTTGAAGGCGAAATCTCGGAAGAGGCGGCGATAAGTTCGATGCGGCCGTTCTTGACAGTGGCGGTAAACGGCCAAGCGTTATCGACCGGCAGTTTTGCGCGCGCGGATTCGATTTCACGGATGCTGATGCCGGTCGAAAAACCCTTCGCCATCACGGGAAGCGCGAGTTCGAGCGTCACCTGTTCGGGTATGCAAATCTCTTCGCAGACGAGCCAGTCGACCACAGCGCGGATTGGGAAGTTATCGCCGGCGCGCAAGCTGTAGGGCAGCTTGATTTTGGTCAGAAGCGTGACTTCGTCTTCGTAGCCGTAATTCGCAACCGGGCCGACCATGATGCGCTTCGGCGCGGGCCAGAGGATTTCGCCGGCACTCGCGCCATTGGGAAGCGTCCAGGCGACGGTTGTCGCCATGCCCGCATCGCCGGGATTCTGCCAATACGTGTGCCAGCGGGGCTTGATGCGCTGATGAATGCCGACGGTGATGAGGCTGCCCGCTTCGACGGAGCGGGCATCCGACACAAGCCGTGCTGTCACGTGCTCGGTTTTCGCGGTGTCTGCTGCTTGTGAAAGCGACATGGATGCGCAGAGCGCAGCAGATGCGAGCAAAGATGCGGAAAGCAGGCGTGGCAGCTTCATCTTCGGGCGGATGACCTTGTTCTGTTACCGAGGAGTCTACGCCAGTAGCGCGTCAATTTGGCGAAAGAACAGCCCACGCGAATCTGCATCGGTGCAAGTGGGCGATAGCCCCGTGACATTGAGTATTGGAACCTTGGCTGAAGGTGGGCAGGAAGACACCTTGCCGGGCAGTACCTTATATATCTGATATTATTGAGATTTATTTGTGGGCAGTTTGCCCACTATTGGTGCCCACGATTCTGATGGGCCAATTTGAGGTTGACCGGTCTGGCCGTCAGGCGTCTGCTTCGATCACGCGGAAGGGCGAAAAACAGCCCGCGCAACTGGAAACGATCAAGACGGAACACGAGGTCCATGCAGGCCGAAGAAATACTTCAGGAAATCTCCGATTACTGCCGCCGCGCCGGTCTTGCGGAATCGACCTTCGGGCGCCGCGCCGTGAACGACGGCAAGCTCGTCACCCGCCTTCGCGACGGCGGGCGCATCACGACGGTCACGCTCGACCGCATCCGCTCATTCATGCACGAGAGCGTGCCCGCCACGCGCGGTGCGGTGATCGAGCGGCCCATGCCACCGCGGCCGATTTCCTCAATGCCGCCCGCACCGCCTTCCGGTGAGGAAGGCGACGATCCGCAGCGCAACTTCCGCTTCTTCGACAACCGCCAGAAATATCTTCTGTTCGTGAATACCTGCGGCGAGAAGTCGGTGATCGCCAATCGCGTCGGCATGGAGCTCGGCAATATTCATCCGCGTCCGCCGGCGTTGCGGGTGTTCGATGCCGGTGTGGGCGATGCAACGGTGCTCTCGCGTGTGATGCGCGCGATGCACGAGCGCTATTCGACGCTGCCGTTTTATATTGTCGGTAAGGAAATCAGTCTCGAAGACGTGCGGCTCGCACTCGACAAGATGGCCGACCGCTTCTTCGAGCACCCTTCGACCGTGCTCGTGCTCACAAATATGTATTATTCGGAAGCGCCTTGGCTGACCACGCATTCGCGCGAAGCCGCATCGAGCATGGTCTGGCATGAGCTTGGGCTCACCGGAAATTCTGCGTTTTCGTTCGAATCGCAAATCTCGGCGCTCCAGCCGTTCCTCGCCGACAACTGGAAGGCGCGCGTCTCACCGAAAAGCGGCAATCCGGTTTATGAGCGGCCGGTGGTGCTCGTGATTTACCGGCAGGATCACAAGTTTCTCTTGGACAACATCATCCCGAAACGGGGTGCCACCGACGCCAACTACGATCTCGTGATGGCCTCGCAGCCTTACCGGCTGCGTTCCTCGGTCGAGTTCAAGGCAAAGAAGGTGATTGCGCCGCTTGCCCGCGCGCTCGGGCCCGGCGGCCGCATGATCGGGATTCATTCGCGCGGCGGCGATCCGGGGCAGGAAATTATCCAGAAGGTCTGGCCCGGCGATAATCCATACACGCAGGATCGCTACGACATCCTGAAAGCGGTGAAGAGCGAACTCGGTTCGGCGGGCCGTGATCTCAACTTCAATGCCTATGCCGATAACCGCTCGATCTTCAAATACGATATGCACACGCTGCCGACAGAGATTTCCGCGGAAACCGGCTCCTCGATCGGTACCTCCACGCTGTTCGCGGCATGGAATGCCGCGATCTATGTCGCGCAGGTGGAAGACGACCGGCTTTCCAAAGTCGTGATGGATGACCGCTACCTGCAAGCGACGCGGGAAGTGCTCCAGAAGCACGGCGGACTTTGGTTCAACGACGAGTCCTACGTCATCTCCAGAAAGCGGGATTAAGCCATGCTCAGCCCACACCGGCTTGAGGGCGTTGCCGACGCTCCGGACTTTCACGCGGTTCTGAACGACGTTTCGCTGGAAGCGGTGATGCCCGCTGCGGCGGAATTGCACGAAGTGGCCGCCGTGCTCTCGACCGGCACGCCGATCTATCTCACCGATCTGCCGAACCGGCGCGACGACAAGCTCATCCAGATTGCGACCGGTATATTCATGCGCGGTTTGAAGCCGGTGCCGCACATCGCCGCCCGCAATGTCTCGTCGGAGAAGAAGCTCAATGATCTGCTGGCGAGGCTTTCTTCGTCGGCAGGCGTGAAGAAGATCATGCTGATTGGCGGCGACAGTGAACGTGCCGCCGGTCCGTTCGAACACGCGCTGCAGGTGATCGAAAGCGGGGTTCTCGAAGCGAGCGGCATTACCGAGATCGGCATTGCCGCTTATCCCGAGGGTCATCCGGATATTTCCGAAGATATTCTTCGCGCCTCGTTACGCGAGAAATTAGACGCCGCCGGGCGGGCAGGAATGAAGGCGCACATCGTCACCCAGTTCGGGTTCGACGCCTGGCCGGTCGTGACATGGCTTCGTGCGCTGCGCGCGAGCGGAGTTCGTAATCAGGTGTGCATCGGCATGGCGGGTCCCGCGAGCATTCCGTCGCTTCTGAAATTCGCGCAGCGCTGCGGTGTCCGTGCCTCCGCGAAAGGCTTTGCCCGGCACGCAACTTCAATCGGCAAATTGCTCACGCGAGCGACCCCGGCCGATATGGTCAACGATCTGGCGGAAGCGGCGGCTGCCGAGAATCTCGGCGAGATCGCCGCGCATTTTTATTCGTTCGGAGGATTGGCGCAGGCCGCGAAGTGGGTGCGCGACGCGAAGCACGGTACCATTACGTAACCCACGAAATTATTCGTCGTAGCGCTTCCAGCCGTCCTGCATCAGGCGCTCCTGCGGGAGGAAGCGTTTTTTGTAATCCATCTTCCGCGCGCCATCGACCCAGTAGCCGAGATAGACATAGGGTAGGCCCATGCGCCGCGCACGCTCGATGTGGTCGAGGATCAGATAGGTGCCGAGCGAACGCTCGCGCGCAATATCGGGATCGTAGAACGAATAGACCATCGAAAGCCCGTCGGTGAGCACGTCGGTCAGCGCAACGGCAAGCAGCGAGCCTTCGCCGCGGCCGGTGAGGAAAGTGTCAGGCCCGCGCGGCCGATATTCGATCAGCCGCGAGCGCACATGGCTGTCTTCGACCATCATCGAATAATCGAGCACGGTCATATCGACCATGCCGCCGTCGGCATGGCGGCTGTCGAGATAGTGACGGAACAGCGAATACTGCTCGGCGGTGGGGACCGGCTGGCGCGCGTGGCCGATGATGTCGTTGTTCGTTTTCTGCACGCGTTTGAAGGTGCGCGTGGGCGCGAAATCGTTCACGAGCACACGCACGGATATGCAGGCGCGGCAGGCCTCGCAGGCCGGGCGATAGGCGATCGACTGCGAACGCCGGAAACCGCCATGGGTGAGGATGTCGTTGATCTCGGGCGCGCGGTCCCCGACGAGATGGGTAAAAACCTTGCGCTCTTTTTTGCCCGGCAAATACGGGCAGGCGGAAGGGCTCGTCAGGAAGAACTGGGGTGTATCGCGCGAATGCTTTGTCACCGGCCCGGAATCGCCCTCTCACGCGCTAGCGAAGTGGAATCATCGCGCTTTCATCTTGCCCCGTCAAAGGGCGTTTTGATGACATTCTGTTTCCGCGCATGATCTTCGGCCTAATGCGCTATTTTCTCCGTAGCGATGCGGCCCGTGCCTCGTCATTGATCATGACACTGCCTGTCAAATAGTCGTGGAGCGTGCGGCGGCGCGAGTTGAAAAGGGTTACCAGCAGCACCAGCGGCGTCAGCGCACTGGAAAGTACCCAGAAGAAGAGCGCGTGAACCGCGCCGAGCAGAAAGTACATCGGCGCGCCGTACCAGGTGCGCATCTGTAGCCCCATCAGCCGCATACCGTAAGTCGCCGAGTGAGGCGAGCCAAGCGTGACGCCGACATAGAGCACCGCCCAGATCGCCGCGATGGGGCCGAGAACGGCAAACACGAAAACACCCAGCCCGAGCGTGATCACCGTAAAGATCAGCATGAAGAAGGCGAGCACCAGCACTGGGAAAAGCACGATCATGGCATCGAACAAGAACGCCACGATGCGGCGCGCGAGCACGCCCTCGAACAGCTCCGGCTGCGTCACTGGATCATAGGCGTTGGGGCGAGGCTCGTTCGAGGTGCCGATGCGCGGCTGTTCGGTCATTCTACTATCTCCCGTCGCCTAACGTGGGACGGGACGAATAGTTCTTCAAGTCGAATGCAATTTATCTTTTGATTTGCGGCGGGTACTTGGGCGCAGGGTCCGAAAGCAACGTCAGAGACGCATCATAACCCGGCAGGTAATTCCGCTGTCGGAGAATTCACGCTCCACCGAGCCATTCAGGCCCTTCACGGTGGCATCGATCAACTTGGTGCCGAAGCCAGTGCGCGTCGGGGCGTCGTGTTTCGTAACACCGGTCTCGATCCAGTTGAGCACGATCGTATCGCCATCCTGCAACCACGCGATCTCGATACGGCCGGCATTGCCAGAGAGCGCGCCATACTTCACTGCGTTCGTCGTCAATTCGTGGACGACCAGCCCAACCGCACGCGCAATATCGGCGCGCAGCGGCAGGCTGGCGCCGCGTAACGCGCAGCGTGCCAAATCGTAAGGCGCGAGCTCCTGCCGGATGACACTTTCGATATTAGGCTCCAGCTTTGGTGCGCGTGTGATCAGATCGTTGGTCGCTTGTAGCGCTCGCATACGGCTGTTGATGAGGTCGGCGGTTTCCGGGTCGTCCTTGAGCGAGAACTGAACTATCGCAGCGCCCAATGCGCCCATGTTGCGGCCTCGATGCTCGACTTCGTTGAGGATCAACTCGCGCTGTTCCTGCTCGCCCTGCAATTCGCGGACGGCGCTTCGGAAGAGATGACCAAGCCAGACCGTGCAAAGACCCGCGACAACATAGATCACCAGGTTCGCAATGAAGGAGGCGGGAAGACCCGCCATCAAGTTTGCAGGCACGAAGAAAGTAATGCCGATGATGACGCTTAATCCAAGCGCGAACATACCGGGCCAGAAGCCCGCGAACAGTGCTGCGATGATGACGGCAGGAAAGAAGGCGACAAAATAGAGCGTTGCGCCGAACCACATACCTAGCAGCCAACGCAACAACGCCGCGGCCGCGATACACCCGGCCGCGAAAACAAATCCGCTCCAGGCGTTCGGCTCGAAACCCTGTCGCGCCAGTGCGCCAATTCGTGTCTTCAAAAAGCACCCCCGAGCCAAATCTATAGACGGTTTTGCGGACATTCAGAGTCCGTCATGCGACATGATTAGAAATCGGTTGCCGGCCGCGCATAGTGCCGGTTTGCCCCTCAAACCCGGCACTGAAGCATGGGCCGGGTGTGCGGTCGGGAATGTCTGGCAAAGGCTCGCAAAGGTTCCCGCCCGAAGGCTATAACTACTCCCGCGGGGAAGCGGCATGACGGCGGCAAGTTCGGCAAAGGGTTTTGCGAAACTCATCGGCCCGTTGAGCATCCTGAATATCGTGCTCTTCGGCTATGTGCTGTTTCAGCCGCTGCTGACCACGCGGATCTCGTTCTTTCTTAGAAACGAGATCAGCCTCTGGCAGGCCGGGCTCGATCTTTATCGGATCGATAAATTTCTGTTTCTTGTGGTCGTGCTGATGGGGATTGTGGCGCCCGCGATAAAGATGTTGGCGATGACCTTCGCCTGGTATTTCGCGGACGTGTCCCGCGCACCAAATTATCTGAAATGGCTGGTGCTTCTGGGGCGGCTTTCGATGCTGGACGTGATGCTGCTTGCAATCCTGATTATCGCCTTCAAGGGCATCGGGATCGGGACGGTCGAGATCAAGCCCGGCTTTTACTTCTACGTGGCGCTCGTCGTCGGCTTCTTGCTGCTGTCGTTGCTGATGGAAAAAATGCTCGGGTCCATGAGCCGGAAGAAGCGCTGACTCGAATTGCCGCATCCGGGCAACTACGGATGGCGTAACGCGCGAGCCTGCTTACATCCGCGTCTTCGATCAACAGGACCTCGAATATGAACAAGCGCAAACGCGACATCGAGAAAGATTATCCGCTGGATCAGTTCGTCGATAAGCTCCGCCGGCTTGCCGATGCGATCGAGAATAACCAGCGATTTGAAATCCAGATCGCGGGCGAACGTGTCTCGGTGCCTTCGCGCGCGACGTTCAACATCGAACACGAGCGCGGCGACGGCGAGGAAGAGATCGAATTCCAGATCAAGTGGGAAGCGAAATAGCGAATCATTCCACACGCTTTCTCCGGCGATGGAACAAATTCGTTCGTTACGCGTTTATTCACGGTCGAGGCAACCAAGAGAGAAGGAGAGACACCATGAAAAAGATCATCATGGCTGCCGCAATTTCACTCGCGGCCATTACGACCACTGTTCCGGCTAGTGCCGAACCGGGCGGCGCCTTTACGGGTGCTGTGACGGGCGGCGTCATCGGCGGTATTGTTGGCGGTCCGGTCGGCATTGCTGTCGGCGCGGTTTCGGGTGCGTTCGTGGGCGACCGCGTGACGGGGCCGAACTGTTACGTCGATAACTACGGCCGAACCCTCTGCCGCTAACGTGAAGAAAAGGCCCCGCTTCGGCGGGGCTTTTTTTATGTTGTCGAAAGCCAAAAGCAGCGCTTCTCGCGCCCGCGCGAATCTCCTAGCAATTAGCGGGTAAGCAATCGCGTTAAGGCCAATTCCGAATGTCCAAGCAAAAGCGCGTCGATGAAGCGGGCCGCTACTGGCTCCAGATCGACCGGCAGACCAAATCATCCTTTGACGATCTCGAAGCGGCGCAGGCCGCGGGCGAACAGATGAAGAAGAGATTTCCGAACATTCACGTCGCGCTCTACGACAGGCATTCAGGACTGCATTCGATCCTGCGCCACGTCGCCTGAGTTTGCCTTCGTCCGCAAAGCTGGCATGATCTCAGTCCAAGCGGCGGAGCGTGGCGGATGGCTCTTTTATCGGCGGTGGGGCGCGGCGGCGCGTCCCGCACGGTGCTTGCGGTGGCTGCGCTGACAGCTCTGACTGCGCTTGCTTTCGCGCAAGCCGACGGCCCCGATTATTTCCGCATCACCGGCCTTAAGAAAGAAGACCGCGTCAACGTCCGCCGTGGGCCGGACGCGGAGGCGAAGATCGTCGGGAAAATTCCGAAAGATACCGACGGCATCAAGAACCTCGGCTGCAAAGGCGGGCTGACGCAGAAGCAGTGGACGAAGGCGAGCGAGGCCAAAAAGAAGCTGGCTGCGAAAGAACGCTGGTGCCAGGTCGAGCATGGCGGCGTGAAGGGCTGGGTCAGCGGACGCTTTCTCGGCGAAGGCACGGCACCGCAAGCAGAAGTAAAACCGGAAGAGCAGGCGCCACCGCCACAGGCGCAAACGCCGGCAGCGCCCGCCGCGACACCGAGTTTCGACTGCGCCAAAGCCGAGAAGAACTGGGAGAAGCTCGCTTGCTCCGACAACGAGCTTGCCGCGGCCGACCGCGAGGCGGCGCGGCTCTATCAGCTTGCGAGCGACGCCATGAATGCGCGGCCGGGCTTCGAGCAGTTGCTGGATTCGCAAAACAAGTGGCGCGGGCAGTTGGCTACCTGCTTCGACCGCGAATGCGTTTCCGAAATGCTGGTGAAGCGCGTGCATCAGTTGCGGCGCGACTTCAGGGATACCCGCACACAGGACGCGAGCGGCATCAGCATGGGTCCGCTGCTCGCGCGCTGCGAAGGATTCCCACAGCCGATCGCGGTGACCTTCGTGAACTCCGATCCTGGCTTTGTCTATCTGGAATGGATGGGCGGGGTGGTGGTGATGCCACACGTACCTTCCGGCTCGGGCGCGCTTTATGAAGGCAGCTTCGCGCGCTTTCACCTGAAGAGCGATGACGCGCTGCTGCTCGTTCCCGGCGGCAAGGCGGAAATGAACTGCAAGCTGGAGAAGGGCGGCTGACGCGGCATGGGCACGCTGTTTCGAATTCTGTTCTGGCTTTTTTTGGTGCTTTACATCGCCGCGGTCGCGGGCTTCGGGGGCATGATCCTGGGTGCCGTTCCGTTCGGCTCGCCGATTACGATGCTTTTGGTGCCGCTCGGCTTGCCGTGGGGAATGTTCGCCGATCAGCTTCCGCGCATTTCGATCTTAGGCTTGGGCCTTAGCTTCTGGGCGGCGTTCTTGGCACCCGCGGTTAATCTTCTGATCCTGTGGCTGCTCGCGCGCATGACGAGGCGGCGGGCGGGTTAGCGCGCGGCGCGTCTCAGCCAGCGGCTCATTTATCGCCGTGTTCGAGCCTGTGCGCCGCTTCAAGCAGTTCAGGCCAGCGCGCGAGATCGCGCGCACGGATTTGCAGGAGCATTTCGAAAGGCAATCCCGGCGGCGTGGTTTTCTCGTCCGGGCCGAAGGCGACAAAGGAAGCAACATCCTGTTCGATGGTGTTTCCGAAATCCTTCGGGCCGTGCCAGTTCCAGCTGATGCGCTCGCCATGCAGGATTGCGGTACAGCCGTCGGAGGGATCGCCCCATTCCCAGACATTTGCGCTGGCGCGGCGGTAGAGCTTCACGCTGGGCCGCCGCGCGCCGCGCTCCCAATAACGCGGCCAGCTTGCGATTTCTTCGCGCGGAGGAAGAGGAGGCTGATCCAAGGCGGCGCTTTCCAAACAGCAGCACTCGCGCGACTATAGCGCAAACAGGGAAAGTGGCTGCATGAGTGCGATTTCTCTACAGAACCCGGTCTTCGCGGCTTACGCGATTGCGGCATCGCTGATGGTGCTGAAGGTGGCCGCGATGTCGTGGCTCACAGTCTGGCACATGATGCGCGAGAAGGGCGGCTATCGCGCGCCGGAGGATTTGCGGAAGACGCCGCTCAATCCGAAGCCGAAGAAGAGCCAGCTTGCGGTGAACGAGCGCGTCGAGCGCGTGCGCCGCATCCAGCAGAACGATCTGGAGAACGTGCCGTTCTTTCTGGTCGCGGGATTTCTTTACGTGCTGACCGCGCCGCCGCTATGGCTCGCTATAGCTTTGTTTTATGGCTACGCGGTCTCGCGCCTCGCGCACTTCGCCGCCTATTACACCGCGCAAACGCACGACCTGCGCGCGACGCTCTGGACCATCGGCTCGCTCATCATCGTGTTCATGAGTGTGCGGGTGGTGTGGGTGGCGGTGGTGTGGTGAAGCGACATCTTGTTGGCGCAACGCCATAGTGTTTCCGCATCGCACCTAACAATCTTTTTCGGATAGCCGACTTGTGACTTGACGGTAATGAGATGGCGGGAACAGACTTGCTACAGTAATTTTACGTCTGGGAGACCCTGAAATTACTCGTCGTTCGAGCTTGGAGATTCCTCGAACGCATCAACTCCAACGAAGCAGCAATGTCGATCGCTGGCGCGTGCATCGCGGCTGGCAACAGTAGAGGTGTGCCTATGACGATGTTCAAATTCCCCGTGATCTGTCTGAGCGCATTGTTGGCGGCCGCGATCGCATTTTCCGTAGCTGCAACGGCGGTGTCGGCAAACGACACAACACCCGTGGCCGTCGCTTTCGAAAGGGCAGGCCAGCCCCATATGTCGCTGCATCCGCATTTGCAGAAAGTGCAGAATTGTCTGCGGGCAAATACGCAGTGCGGCAGCGAAGCGTCGTGCAAAGCTAGATGCTGCAGCAAGACCTGGTACGACACCAAGGGCGGATGCTCCGTCGACCGCAACGGCAAAAGCGTTTGCGACAACACACCCAATCGAAAATGCGAATAATTCCTGCGGCCGGTCGATCGGAGGATTTGTGATGAACGTCGAGCTTCGTTCTCAACAAACAGCCGCAGCCCCGGAGTTTTGGAGAACACCAATGCTTTCGATCGGAATTTCTCGCGCCGCTTTCGTTTTGCTACTTGCAATCGTTGCGATTGCGGTGCTCTCGACCAATTCGAGCGCGGTAGCGCAAGGCTGTGTGGATGAATGCAAGATCATTCGCGATAACTGCATCGCCGGCACCGATCCTACGGCGAAAGCAAAGGCGCAATGCGCCTCGCAGTACAGGGCGTGCGAAAAGAAGTGCAATCAGAAGAAATCATCAATTCCGTCGCAGCGTACGCAGTCGCCAATTGTCGCCGGCGTCCGCTGAGCGGCACAAGGGCCGCACGAGGCAACGCAAATGGCACGAAATCCACAGAACACATTCAGAGAGAGTGACGTGAAGACATTCGTGCTGTCGCTGCTGTTCGCCGCTCTGATGAGTTTGTCTATCCCCGGAACGGCCAGCGCGCAGACATGGGTGAAGGGCGATGGGCTTACCTGCGCTGCGGTGTGCTCGGGCTTTGGAGGCAAGCCAGTGACTTCCGGCACGCACAGCCATACGCGAACGGATTTTCACCTGTGCCGGGCAGACCCGGGAGGGACAGGCTTTCGTCCCGGCTGGAATCTAATGGGATTCAATCCGAATTCGTGTGCCGTCGCAGAAAGCGGCACGGAGCAATACGTCTCAACATATGACTGCCTATGCAGCTTTGCCGCTGCGAGTCCTGCTCCAGCCCCGAGACCCAAAGCCTGCCTTCGCATCGGTCAGTCCTGCAATCCAAGCAGCAACGCTTGCTGCCCCGGATTGGAGTGCGAGGGTTTGGACCCGAGGTGCTTCAGGCCATAGCGCCAGCCAACTTCTCCGCCACGCGCGGCGCGAAATAGGTCAGCACCGCATCGGCGCCTGCGCGCTTGAAGGCGAGGAGAGACTCCATCATCGCCTTATCGCCATCTAACCAGCCGTTGCGCGCGGCACTTTCGATCATCGCGTATTCGCCTGACACTTGGTACGCCATCGTTGGCATCCCGAACGCTTCCTTCACGCGATAGATAATATCGAGATAAGGCAGGCCCGGCTTCACCATCACCATGTCCGCGCCTTCCTCGATGTCGAGCGCTACTTCGCGCAACGCCTCGTCGGAGTTGCCGGGGTCCATCTGATAGGTGCGCTTGTCGCCCTTGAGCGTGCCGGAGGAACCCACGGCATCGCGAAACGGCCCGTAAAACGCGCTCGCATATTTCGCGGCATAAGCGAGGATCTGTATGTCTCCAAAATTCGCGGTATCCAGCGCGCGGCGGATCGCGCCGATGCGGCCATCCATCATGTCGGACGGCGCGACCACATCGGCCCCGCATTCGGCAAGCACGCGCGCCTGATCGACGAGGAGGGCCACCGACTCGTCATTCAAAATCACGCCGTCTTTCATCACGCCGTCGTGGCCATGCGAGGTGTAGGGATCGAGCGCGACATCGGCCACGAGGCCGAGGGTAGGAAATTCCTTTTTGATTAGGCGGAGCGCGCGGCCGACCAGATTGTCCGGGTTCAGCGCTTCCGACCCGGTCTCGTCGCGCAATTCGCGCGGCGTGTTCGGGAACAGGGCAATCGCGGGGATTTTCAGCTTCAGCGCGCGCTCGGCTTCGCGCACTGCTTGGTCCACCGAAAGGCGCCCGACGCCGGGCATAGAGGCAATCGGCTCGCGGGTGTTGGTGCCTTCGCAGACAAAGAGCGGCCAGATCAGGTCGTCGGTGGTGAGCACATTCTCGCGTACCAGCCGCCGCGACCATTCGGTCTGGCGGTTGCGGCGCATACGCGTGGTCAGGCCGAGGTTTGCGTGCTTTCCGCCCGCGAGCGACACGACTTCGGCAGGGCGGGCTTTGCCTGTGATCGGCGGCATGGGTGGCGGTGCTCCTAGGGCGTTGCGTTCGAGGCTCTTTTATCGCGCCCCAGTGGCCTCGCCAAATGCTTGTCCTTCTTATCGTTGACGCGAGCCCAAACCCCCGCATATTCGCTGCTATGAACGCAGTCAGTTCGTCTTTACAGCCCCTCGACGCTAACCAGCCGCGCCGAACTCACTTCGTCGCGGATGCTTTTCAGGCCCTGATAGACCGGGCCGTTGTAGAACTCTTCCCAGGCGGCGACGGACGGAAATTCGATGAGCACAATGCGGCGCGGCTCCCAGTCGCCTTCGTAAACCTTGTGCGCGCCGCCGCGCGCGAGATACTTCGCACCCGCCGCGTCGAGCGCGGGCTTCACGCCTTTCATAAAGTCCTGATAGCGGGCCGCATCGCGGATCTCGACGTCGAAAATAACGTAGGCTGCCATCTTTACTTCCCCGTTGGTGCGCGCGATCGCACGGGTATTATTGGCATGGCGTAAGCGGGCAGGCGATGGATTTCGAGCTTTCCGAGGAACAGCAGGCTTTTCGCGACGCGGCGCGGGATTTCGCGCATGATGTGATGATGCCGCGCGCCCGCGAATGGGACGAGCAGTCGATCTTCCCGGTCGAACAGCTTCGCGCCGCCGCCTCGCTCGGCTTCGGCGGGATTACCGTGAAGGAAGATGTCGGCGGCTCGGCGCTGACCCGTCTCGACGCCGCGATCATCTTCGAGGAGCTGGCGCAGGGATGCACTTCGACCGCCGCCTATATCTCGATCCACAATATGGCGGCCTGGATGATCGACACCTTCGGCAACGACGAGGTGCGCGAGCGCTTCCTGCCGAAGCTCTGCACCATGGAGCATTTCGCGAGCTACTGCCTGACCGAGCCGGGCGCGGGCTCGGATGCGGCGTCGCTCCGCACCACCGCGAAGCGCGAGGGCGACGAGTATGTGCTGAACGGCGAGAAGGCTTTCATCTCCGGCGGCGGCGTCTCCGATATATATGTGTGCATGGTGCGGACCGGCGAACCGGGCCCGCGCGGCATTTCCTGCATCGTGGTTGAGAAGGGCACAGAGGGGCTCAGCTTCGGCGCGCAGGAGCAGAAGCTCGGCTGGAAATCGCAACCGACTTCGGCCGTGATTTTCGAGAACTGCCGCGTGCCCGCGGAAAATCTTATCGGTGCCGAAGGGCAGGGCTTCAAGATCGCGATGGCGGGCTTGGACGGCGGGCGGCTCAACATCGGCGCGTGTTCGCTCGGCGGCGCGCAGTTCTGTCTCGACCGCACCATCGAATATATGCGCGAGCGGAAGCAATTCGGGACCAGGCTTGCTGATTTTCAGGCGCTGCAATTTCGCGTGGCTGATTTTGCAACGGAGTTGGAAAGCGCGCGGCTGCTTCTCTGGGCGGCGGCGCAAAAAGTGGGCGATAAAGCGCCGGGCGCGACCATGACCGCTGCGATGGCGAAGCGCCGCGCCACCGATGTCGGCTTTGATGTGGTCAACGGCTGCCTGCAACTCCACGGCGGCTATGGCTAGCGCGTATTGCGGGATGTCCGGGTTCATCAGATTCTCGAAGGCACCAACGAAATCATGCGCGTCATCATTGCGCGCGAGATGCTCGGTAACTGATGAGTAACGAGCCTGAAATCCTGTTCGAGCGGCAAGGCTGCGCGGGCTTCGTCACGCTCAATCGTCCGTATGCGCTGAACGCTGCGACCGACAACATGGTGCGGCAGTTAGCCAAGCAACTCGATCTCTGGGAGAACGACAGCGCGATTGATCGCATCGTGGTGAAGGCCGCTGGTGACCGCGCCTTCTGCGCGGGCGGCGATATCCGCGCGCTTTACGAACAATACAAAGCAGGCGAGGTGCAGAAGTCGATCGATTTCTGGCGCGTCGAATACACACTCAATCACCGCATCAAGCATTATCCGAAACCGTATATCGCGCTGATCGACGGCATCGTGATGGGCGGCGGCGTCGGCCTGTCGCTCCACGGCACACATCGCGTGGCCGGCGACAACTATTCCTTCGCTTATCCCGAAGTCGGCATCGGCTTTTTTCCGGATGTGGGCGCGACACACGTGCTGCCGCGGCTGCCCGGCAAGATCGGGATGTGGATCGGGCTCACCGGCTGGCGCGTGAACGCGGACGATGGCGTCTATTGCGGGCTGGCGACGCACCGCGTCGCGTCTTCGCAATTTCCCGAGCTGGAGCGCGCGCTGACCACCGATGAAAGTGTTAGTGAGATTCTCAAAACCTTTTCGATCAGCCGGCACAAAAGCAAACTTGAAGAAGAGCATCCGCTGATCGACCGCATTTTCACGCTGCCTTCGGTCGAGGAAATCCTCGGCGCGCTCGACGGCGAGATGAACGAGTTTGCGTCCCAGCTTGCGCGTGCGATGCGCCAGAAGTCGCCGCTCAGCCTCAAGATTGCCTTCGAGCAGGTGCAGCGTGGCGGCAAGCTCGATTTTGCCGAGGCGATGGCGACCGAATTCCGGATCGTCAATCGCGTGGCAAAGGAGCCGGAATTTTACGAAGGTATCCGTGCGGTCGTGATCGACAAGGACAATGCGCCGAAATGGAATCCCGCTTCGCTCGAGGGAGTGGGCGAGAATAAGGTGGCATCGTACTTCGCGCCGTTGCCTGCGGCTGAGGAATTGAAACTGTGAGCCTCTATGAAGATCCGCTCGAAGAAGCGATCGGCCGCGACTCGGTGAAGATCAAGCCGTGGCGGCAGAAGCTGATTTATTTCCAGCGCATCGCCGGCGGCTTCATGATGGTGAAGGGGATGATCGGCTGGGCGATCATCTGCGGGCTGCCGCTCGGTACACCGTTTTTGATGATGCGGATGCACGCGAAGGCGTGGACGATTTTCTTTTCCGTGATCGATGTGGTCGCAGGAGTCGCGCTGTGGCTCGGCTCGGCGTGGGGTGCCACGCTCTGGCTCTTGGTGGTCGCGACCCAGATTTCAGCGGATATCGTTTTCGCGGAGCTTGCGGGCTTGCTCGTGCTGCTCACGATCCTCGAAGTTCTGTTCGTCGCGGTCTATGTGTTCATGCGATTCAAGGTCTACGAAGAAGATAATCAATAAAATTCCGGGAGGTTCTTCCATGGCGAAAATCGGATTCATCGGGCTCGGCAATATGGGTTTGCCGATGGCGCAGAATCTTCTGAAAGCTGGTCACGAAGTCACCGGCTTCGACGTAAGTCCGGCCGCGCCCTCTAAACTCGCGGAAGCGGGCGGCAAGACCGCAAAAGAAATCGGCGACGCGGCGGCGGGCATGGATGTCGTGGTCACGATGTTGCCCGCGGGCCAGCACGTGCGCGACGTTTATCTCGGCAATGGCGGCGTCTTCGCGCGCGCGAAGCCGGGCGCCGTCTTCATCGACTGCTCGACTATCGACGTTGAAACCGCCCGCGCGGTGATCGGGGAGGCTTCGAAAAAAGGCTTCCTCATGCTGGATGCGCCGGTGTCCGGCGGTGTCGGCGGCGCGCAAGGCGGGACACTTACATTCATGGTCGGCGGCTCGGACGCGGCCTTTGCGAAGGCGCAGCCAATTCTAGAGAAGATGGGCAAGACCATCGTGCACGCGGGTGCTGCCGGTGCGGGGCAGGCGGCAAAGATCTGCAACAACATGATCCTCGGTATTTCGATGATCGCGGTCTCCGAAGCCTTCGTGCTTGCGGAGAAGCTAGGGTTAGACAAGCAGAAGCTGTTCGACATTTCGTCGAAATCTTCCGGCCAGTGCTGGTCGATGACGACTTATTGCCCGGTGCCGGGTCCGGTGCCGACTTCGCCTGCGAACCGCGATTATGCGGCGGGGTTCACGGCCGCGATGATGCTCAAGGATTTGAAACTATCGCAGGAAGCTGCGAAGGCCGCAGGCGCCTCGACGCCGTTAGGTGCGAATGCTTCCGCGCTCTATCAGAAATATGCCGACAGCGGCGAGGCGGGCAAAGACTTCTCCGGCATCATCAACTATCTGCGGGGGTCGTAGCCGGAAATGCACGGCGGGCACGATCACGCGCATGGCGGCCATTCGCACGGCCCCGCGCGTCATGATCGTGCCTTTGCAATTGGTATCGCACTCAATCTGGCTTTCGTCGCCGCCGAATTATTCTTCGGCTTTCTTTCGCAATCGCTCGCGCTCATTGCGGACGCGGGACACAATCTTTCCGACGTTGCGGGGTTGCTGATCGCGTGGTTTGCGGCATGGCTTGCGCGAAAACCCGCGACCGCGCTTCGTACTTACGGTTATCGCCGTGCGTCCATTCTCGCGGCACTCGCCAATGCCGCATTGCTGATCGCCGCCGTGATCTGGATCGTGGTCGAGGCCGTACAGCGGTTCTTCATGCCGCAGCCGGTCGCGAGCATGACGGTTATTATCGTTGCCGCCATCGGTGTCGTCATAAATACGGCGACCGCGCTTCTGTTCATGCGCGGACGCGAACACGACATCAATATTCAGGGTGCATTTCTGCACATGGCGGCGGACGCAGCCGTGTCGCTTGGCGTCGCCGCGGCCGGGATTCTCATTCTCTACACAAACTGGTTCTGGTTCGATCCCGCGATCAGCATCCTGATCGCTGTGGTGATCCTCTGGAGCACATGGTCGCTCGCGCGCGACAGCGTGAACATGGCGCTCGACATGGTGCCGCCGCGCATCGACCGGGGAGAGGTGGAGAAATATCTGGCTGAGCTACCGGGCGTCACCAACGTGCATCATCTGCACATCTGGGCGATGAGCACGACGGAAGTCGCGTTGACCGTGCATCTGGTGCGGCCTAACGCGCCGCTCGACGACGCATTTCTCAAGGTTGCCTGCGATGGGCTCAAACGTAGTTTCGGAATCGTGCACGCGACGTTCCAGATTGAAGCAGGTGACGGCGCGCTTCCGTGCTGAAACGCTACAAGATTGCGTTTTACAAGGGTTTTCCGCGCTTCATAAAGGAATTGGCAAGGCTGATTCCTGACCTTCCATTTATCATTCAATTTAAGGCTTCCTTTTCGCGTCTTGTGTACAAAGATGCCCAACGAGCGGGGACCACTCCGCCGCCAAGAACGAACACACGGGGCGTAGAACATGAAAAACGTAGCGCGCGCGGCGGAAGCCCGCGAACCGCTTGATACATTCGAAGAGCTGAAGACGCCTTATCTCGAGGCGTTGACGCTGGTGGAGCGGCTGCATCGCCGCCTGCTCGATGTCATCAAGGACGAATTCGATCGTCGCGGCCGTTCGGACATCAACAGCGTGCAGGCGCTCTTGCTGTTCAATATCGGCGGCAGCGAACTGACGGCCGGAGAACTGCGCACGCGCGGTTATTATCTCGGCTCGAACGTTTCCTATAACCTGAAGAAGCTCGTCGAAATGGGCTACTTGCATCACCAGCGTTCGCGGGTCGACCGCCGTTCGGTGCGCATCAGCCTCACCGACAAGGGCAAGGAAGTTCACGAGATCGTCGAAGAGCTTTACCAGAAGCACATTCGCACGCTCGAGAAAGTCGGCGGCATCGGCTCGGAAGACCTTCAGATTTTGAACAAGGCCTTGCAGCGCCTCGAACGCTTCTGGACCGACCAGATCCTCTATCGCCTCTAAGACCTGCTAAGACGCATTACAGACATGGCCGGGCTTGTCCCGGCCATTTTTTTTAAGCGCTACGAAGCGGCCTTGGGCGTGGACTCCGCCATGCGATTGTCGCACTCCGCGCAAATGAATGTAGTTGTGCGCGGCGTTGTAAC
Organism: Rhizobiales bacterium Ga0077548; assembly: GCA_001464215.1. Lineage (GTDB taxonomy): Bacteria > Pseudomonadota > Alphaproteobacteria > Rhizobiales > Xanthobacteraceae. The sequence continues at coordinate 58,831 of LNEZ01000027.1, forward strand.
GGACACTCGCATAGGTATTTTACAATATGGGCAAATTGGCCTGTTCGGCATGACGTAGCACTCTCTACCACTCCCGCGTTCAATTATCGCTTCGATGAATTCTCGGGTCTGTTAGATAGGAGTCACTGTCGGCCGCTTCACTGCAACGCAACGTATTGCTTCCCCCATTGGACTAAATGCTCTGTTAGGTCCTTTACAAAGCAGATTTTGGAACTCACCTATAACAGTGTTTCTCTCACGGGAGCCTCAATTATGTGGTAGCCTGTAATTTCGGTTTCCGCTGTGGGCGTGCGTCGGGCGCGCTAGTTAAACACAACGGTCTCTGCCCCTCCGGAGGGCAAGCAGGGACCGCTAATGGAAACCGCCGTTTTTTCCACCAATTTCATGCTCGCGAGTCTGCCGCAGGACGAACGCTCAGCGTTGGCGCCACTACTGAAAGAAGTGAAAATAAAGATCGGGACCGTTTTGCAGGAAGACGGCATCGAGATCGAACACATATACTTCCCGATATCGGGGATGGTTTCTGTTTTGATTGCTACCGCCAGCGGGGATCTCATTGAAACCGCGCTGATCGGCAAAGAGGGCATTGTCAATTCTTTTGCCGGCGTCGGCGTGCGAAAAGGATTCAATCGCACCATCATGCAGGTGTCAGGCGCAGCTTACCGCGTCGATGTGCAGGCTTTCACAAAAGTAATTCAAACGCTGCCAATGGTTCGCTCACGTATTGATCGCTATCATGCGTTCTTGCTGGTGCAGTCGCAGCAAACCGCGGCTTGCAATTTACTGCATACAGTCGATACGCGATTGTGCCGTTGGCTCTCTCAAGTGCGAGATCGGGTCGAAACGAATTCGTTCGATTTGACGCAAGAATTCATCGCCCAGATGCTCGGGGTTTCACGTCCTACCGTGAATTTGGCTTTAAGCCAGCTCAAAGCTGCAAAGTTCATTCATACACATCGGGGGGGGTCAAAGTGATTGATTCAAAAGGATTGGAGGCGAGCGCCTGCGAATGCTATGCGCTTTTGAAAGACAAAATGAAAAGCATCCTCTGAGTACATCAAGCTGCTTTTTTGCCGCGCGGCTCCGACTTGAGCCACGGGCTCCACGGCTCGGGCGGAAGCAAATCGCCGCTGATCCAGACCGGCTGCACGATGCCGTGTTTGTCGATGCGGCCGATGGCGGCGGGTTTATGCAGATGCTGGTTCTTCGCATCCATCTGCACGCGGAAGCCGCTCGGCGCATCGAGAGTGAGGCCGCTCAGCGCTTCACGCACCTTGTTCGGGTCGAGCGTGCCCGCTTTCTCGACCGCCGCCGCCCAGAAATGAAAGCCGAGCCAGGTCGCTTCCATCGGATCGTTCGCAATCGCTTTCGGGTCGCCAGAAAAATCTCGCCACGCTGAAATGAAGTCGCGGTTCGTCGTGGAGTCCATTTCATGCAGATAATTCCAGGCAACGTAATGCCCGGTCATGTTCGCGCGAGGAAGCGCGGGCAATTCCGCTTCGCCGATGGAGAGCGACATCACCGGCAACACTTCGGCGGTCAGGCCTGCGCGGGCAAACTCCCGATAAAAATGCACGTTGGAATCGCCCGAGATCGTGGAGATCACCGCGGACTGCCCACCGGCTGCGAATTTTCGCAAATCGCCAATCGTGTTGCGCCAGTCGGTTTGACCGAAGGGTGCGAAATATTCCTCGACATCGGCACCCGCAATGCCGGCCTTCGCAAGATAATTCCGGATGATCGCGTTCGTGGTGCGCGGATAAATATAATCCGTGCCGATCAAGAAAAATTTCTGGCGATGCATTCGCCGGAGATAGTCGATCGCGGGTAGTGCCTGCTGTCGCGGTGTGCCGCCCATGTAGAAGATGCTCGGCGACTGTTCTTCGCCTTCGTATTGGCTCGGGTAAAATAGCAAACTGTTCGCCCATTCGACGACGGGAAGCACTTGTTTCCGCGAAGCTGAAGTCCAGCAGCCGAAGATCGCGGCCACCTTGTGCTCGGTCAGCATGGTGCGTGCCTGATCGGCGTAGAGCTTCCAGTCGGAGCGGGGGTTCATGATCACGGCTTCGACCGGACGCCCGAGCAGTCCGCCGCGCTCGTTGAGTTGTTCGATCAGCATGACGAGGAGCGATTGCAGCGGCCGCTCGCTTGCGGTCATGGTGCCGGAAAGTGAGTGCAGGATACCGACCTTGATCGCGCCGCTATCCAAGTTCGCGAAGTAACGCTCGACCGCATCCAGCATCCATTGCGAGCGGTCGATCAGATCGTTCGCTGTGGTCAGCACGGACTCGCCGGCGTCTTCGACCTGTGTCACAGCGGATGAAATCTCAGGCAGCGCACCGCCGACGCCATCCGCCACCTTCACCGCGCGGTCGCTGATGTGGCGGAGTTCGTCGGCCTGATGGTCGAGGTGAGCTGTCATAACGCGGCTGGTCTCGCTCATGCTGCCGACGCTCGCCGAGACCGCATTGATCGCGCTCACGGTGTCTTCGACGGCCTGCTGAATGTCGCCGATCTGCGCGTCGATATTGCCGGTCGCTTTCGCAGTTTGTGCGGCCAGCGCCTTCACTTCGCTTGCGACCACCGAGAAGCCTTTGCCCGCTTCGCCCGCGCGCGAGGCTTCGATGTGTGCGTTCAGTGCCAAGAGCGAAGTCTTGTCGGCAATCGCCTGAATGGATTTCACCACCTCGTCGATTTCGGAAGCAGCGGCGGAAAGGCTGCGCACGATCCGGTCGGTCCGATCGAGATCGGAAATGGTCTGGGCGGTGGCTTTCTGGGCCGCTGAAATCTGCACCGTGGAGTCGTCGAGCAGCTTGAGCAGTTTGTTCGCGGAGTCGGCAACGGCTTCGGAGTCGCGTGCGGCGGAGGTCGCCGTTGCGGAGGCATCGGTCACTTGCGCACGCATCCGGAGGTTTCGCGCGGCAAGTTCGTTCGCGGTGACACGGATTTCTTCGCCAGCCGCGGCAAAGGTGGTGAGCACCTCGTCGATGGCGGTACGGAATTTCTTGGTGAAGAAGACGCGCCCCGCGTGCCGCAGCCGCGCCTCGTCCTGCCGCGAGCGCTGATCGGCGGCGAGGGCATCGGCATCTAACAAAGTCTTCCGCATCGCTTCTGCGGCAGCCGCGAGCTTCTCGAAAGTCGGGCCGTCGCTCGTCGTGGGCAATTCCGCAAAGCGGTCGCCCTGCGAGATGCGCGAGATGGCGTCGGTCAGCGAGCCGTACTTGCGGTCCACAATCCACGCGCCGAGCAGCGACAGGCAGCCAGCCGCAATCAGTCCCGGCACGATGCCGAGATAAAGCGTCGCGTATCCGGTCAACGCGGAAGCGAGGAACACCGGAAGCGCAATGCGTAACGCCGGCAGTTTTGGGGCAGGCAATTTCGTGCCGGCAGGCTCCGGCATCTTCACTCTCCGGCGAATCTTATGGAATCAACTGGTTCGATAAGACGTGGAGGGGTCGCGTTGTTGAAGCCCATATATTCGGCGTAGCGCCAATGATTTAGGCCGTCTTTTTGTGTCGGGTTGCAGGCGCTGGTTACAGACCGCATGGTGATGCTGCGGCGACTCGGGGGCTTTCGAAATGCCCACCAAGGGTGAAGGCGAAGTGATTGTGGAAATGCGCCCCGTCGGGAACGTGGTCCGCGTTGCTGCCGTTGACGTTGCGACCGGCACGGAGGTCGTCGTCATGGGCCCGGCTAATGCCAGCCCGCAAAGCCTTGAGCAACTGGCTATCGCCAAGCTCAGGCGCAAGCTCGCAATGGATAGGGGCAGGTAAACCCCCGCCACGCTTCTTTTTGTGGGTCGGCTATGTTAGGCCGGGCCCGTTCTCAACCTTGGCCAGGAGGCCGAAATGCCCGCGACCGATCCGGTGGATCGCAACGATGCGAACCGCTTTTTCACCGCTACGCTCGAACAGAGCGATCCCGAAATCTTCGGTGCGGTGAAGGGCGAGCTCGGTCGCCAGCGGCACGAGATCGAACTCATCGCCTCCGAGAATATCGTCTCCAAGGCGGTGCTGGAAGCGCAGGGTTCGGTGCTGACCAATAAGTATGCCGAGGGCTATCCGGGCAACCGCTATTACGGCGGCTGCAAATGGGTCGACATCGTCGAGACGGTTGCGATCGATCGTGCGAAGAGGCTCTTCGGTTGCGGTTTCGCGAACGTGCAGCCGAACTCCGGCAGCCAGGCCAACCAGGCCGCCTTCATGGCGGTGATGAAGCCGGGCGACACCTTCATGGGGTTGAATTTAGCTGCCGGCGGACACCTCACGCATGGTGCGGCGGTGAATATGTCCGGCAAGTGGTTCAAGGTTGTGCCTTACAACGTGAGGCCGGACGATCACCGGATCGACTACGACGAGGTCGAGAAGCTTGCGAAAGAAAATCAGCCGAAGTTGATCGTGGCCGGTGGCTCCGCTTATCCGCGGCAGATTGATTTCGCGCGCTTCCGCAAAATCGCAGACAGTGTCGGCGCGGTTTTCATGGTGGACATGGCGCACTTCGCCGGGCTCGTCGCGGGTGGCGCGCATCCTTCGCCGTTCCCGCACGCGCATATCGTGACCGCGACTACGCATAAAACGCTGCGCGGCCCGCGCGGCGGTCTCGTGCTCACGAATGACGAAGCGTTAGCCAAGAAGATCAACTCGGCGGTGTTTCCGGGTTTGCAGGGCGGCCCGCTGATGCACGTGATCGCAGGCAAGGCGGTTGCTTTCGCTGAAGCGTTGCAGCCTTCCTACAAGCTCTACGCAAAGAACGTGGTCGAGAATGCGAAAGCGCTTGCGGAGAATCTCCGCGCGCACGGCTTCGACATTGTCTCCGGCGGTACCGACACTCATGTGATGCTGGTCGATCTGCGTCCGAAGCGTCTCACCGGAAAGATTTCCGAGAACGCATTGGGCCGCGCCTATATCACCTGCAACAAGAACGGCATTCCGTTCGATCCCGAGAAGCCGCAAGTGACCTCGGGCATTCGCCTCGGCTCACCTGCCTGCACAACACGCGGTTTCGGTGTGAAGGAATTCCAGCTCGTCGGCGACTACATCGCGGAAGTCCTGAACGTGCTTTCGCAGAAGGGCGTCGAGGAAGACTCGATGGTCGAAGCGGCGGTGCGTGAGAAAGTCACGAAGCTTCTCGAACGCTTCCCGATCTATCAGTGAGTGAAATCTAGGGCGAGGGCATAAACCATGCGGTGCCCATTTTGCGGTAACGCCGATACACAGGTGAAGGATTCGCGTCCGACCGAAGATTCGGCCGCGATCCGCCGCCGCCGTATTTGCCCGCAATGCGGGCAGCGTTTCACGACCTTCGAGCGTGTGCAGTTGCGCGAGCTGACGGTCTTGAAGCGCAACGGACGCCGCACGCCGTTCGATCGCGACAAGCTCCTGCGCTCGGTACAGATCGCGCTCCGCAAGCGCCCGGTCGCGCCGGATCGCATCGACCAGATGGTTTCCGGCATCGTGCGGCGCCTCGAAAGCTCCGGCGACGAGGAAATCAACTCGGAGACGATCGGCGAACTGGTGATGGACGGGCTGAAGCAGCTCGATGACGTGGCTTATGTCCGCTTCGCGTCGGTCTATCGTAATTTCCGCGATCCAAAAGACTTCGAGGACGTGCTCGGCGAACTCGCGGAAGGCGAGCGGCCAAAAGGTGCCGAGTAGGCGCGGCCCGCATGAACGCCCTTCAGTATTCAGGTGTTGTGACGCCGGTCGGCGGCGACGACGCGCGCTTCATGGATGCGGCGCTCAATTTCGGACGCCGTCACATGGGCCTGGCGGCACCCAATCCTTCGGTCGGTGCGGTCATCGTCAGATCGAACGGGGTCGAGCCAATTGTGGTTGCGCGTGGAGTCACTGCGAAAGGCGGCAGGCCGCACGCGGAAACCGAAGCGCTGAAAATCGCGGGCGATGCGTCGAAGGGCGCTACGATGTACGTGACGCTCGAGCCTTGCGCGCATCAATCGAAAACACCGCCCTGTGCGAGCGCGCTTGTGAACGCGCAGGTGGGCCGCGTCGTCATTGCGATCGAAGACCCGAACCCGCTCGTCTCCGGTAATGGCATCCGGATGCTGCGCGATGCCGGGATTGAAACCATCGTCGGTGTCGGCGCGAGCCAAGCGAAGATCGACCACGCCGGGCACTTCCGCCGCGTACGCGATGGCCGCCCGCATATTCTTCTGAAGATCGCGGTTTCTTCCGACGGCAAGACGGGTCTTGCGGGCCGTAAGCCCGCGCGCATTTCCGGTCAGGTCTCGACAGCAGAGGCGCATATTCTGCGCGCGACCTTCGATGCGATCATGGTCGGCAGCGGTACGGTGCTTGCCGACAATCCGAAACTCGATTGCCGTCTTCCGGGCATGGAAGACCGCTCGCCGATCCGCGTCGTGCTGGATGGCAGCCTTCGCATTCCGCTCGACTGTCATGTCGTGCAGACCGCCAAAGCGCGGAAGCTGATCGTAATCACAGGCGAGAGTGCTGCCGCCGACAAGCAGAAGGCGCTGGAAGCGCAGGGCGTGGAAGTTATTCGCGTTCAGGTGACGAAGGACAAGTATCGGAAGCCCGTGATCGACGACGCGATAGTTGAGCTCGGCAAGCGGGGCATCACGCGGCTGTTAGTTGAAGGCGGACCGATGCTTTCCGCTTCGCTCTTGCAGAACGATCTGGTCGACGAAGCGGTCGTGGTCCGGGCGCCCGTGACCCTCGGGGCAGATGCCATCGACGCACTGGAAGGCTTACCGCTGAACGCTTTGCTCGCTTCACCAAGATTGAGGATCATCGAGGAGCGCATGCTGGGCTCTGATAAGATGATCCGTCTGTTCCGGAAGTAGAAAGATGTTCACGGGAATTGTCACCGATGTCGGCGTGATCCGGTCGGAAACCGGCCGCTTCGATCCTGCGTCCAAGGCCAATCTGAAACGGCTGCGGATTGCTACGCGCTATGACGCGAAGACCATCGATCTCGGTGCGTCTGTTATGTGTAACGGCATTTGTTTGACCGTGGTGGGCCGCGACGAGGACTGGTTCGAGGTCGAGGTCGGCCCGGAGACGCTCCGCATCACCACCGCCGGCGGCTGGAAAGCAAATACAAAGATCAATCTGGAACGCTCGCTGAAGGTCGGCGACGAACTCGGCGGCCATCTCGTCAGCGGCCATGTTGACGGGATTGCGGATGTGGTTTCGCGCGAGGATTTCGATCAATCGTCGAAGATCACCTTGCGCGCACCCGAGGCGCTTGCCCGCTATATCGCGGTTAAAGGCTCGGTTGCGCTCGATGGCATTTCGCTCACCGTAAACGAAGTGAAAGGCACGGAATTCTCAGTGCACCTGATTCCGCATACGCTTCAAGTGACGAACTGGAACGGCCTCAAAGCGGGCGACAAAGTGAACCTCGAAGTCGACCAACTCGCGCGTTATGTCGCGCGGCTTGCCGAGTATCGCTAGGCCCTGTATCGCACCCCGATGGCGTTCAAACCTGCATCCCGAAAAGCCGAGGCTCCTGTCGAGGGCGCGAAGCTGCTCGTGATCGACGCGCGATTTCACGAAGCAATCGCCGACGAACTCGTGGCCGGCGCACTCGCCCGTATTGCTGAAGCGAAAGCGAAGGCAGACCGCATTAGCGTTCCCGGCGCGCTCGAAATTCCGATTGCGGCCTCGATTGCAATCGGCTCGGGACGTTATGACGGCATCGTCGCGCTCGGCTGCGTGATCCGCGGCGAAACCGAGCATTTCGGCATCGTCTCTTATGAGTCCGCTCATGCGCTGATGCGGCTCGGCGTGGATAAAAAGATCTCGGTCGCAAACGGTATTCTGACGGTCGAGAGCGAAGAACAAGCCTGGGTCCGCGCCAAACGCTCGGAAGGCGACCTCGGCGGGGCGGCGGCATCCGCAGCACTCGCGCTGATCCGCATCACACGCGCCCAGATCGGCCGCTGACATGGCGAAGACCTCGCTCAAGGAAAGAAGTGCTGCGCGGTTAGCTGCGGTGCAGGCGCTCTATCAGATGGATATTGCCGCAAGCCCGCTGCCGAACGTGCTCTCCGAATTCGAGCGGCACTGGATCGGCCGTGAGATCGAAGGCGAGCGTTATGAAGAGGCAGAAGAAAAACATTTCCGCGACGTGGTCGAAGGCGTAGTGCGCGAGCAGAAGACGCTCGACCCCTTGATCGACAAGACGCTCAACGAGGGCTGGGCGCTGAAGCGCGTGGAAAGCGTTTTGCGCGCGACGCTGCGCGCTGGCGCTTACGAGCTTTATCACCGGCAGGATATTCCGGTGCGCGCGGTGGTCAGCGAATATGTCGATGTCGCCGCCGCGTTTCTGGATAAAGATGACGTCGGCATGGCGAACGCCGTGCTCGAATCGCTGGCAAAGCAGGCGCGGCCCAAGGACTTCGCGAATTAGCATGAATACGAAGCGCGAACCGAGCGGCGAGGACAAGCTGATCGAGCGCTTCTTCAAACCGCTCGCATCGCATCCCGGCGCGCTCGCGCTTTCCGACGATGCGGCATTTATTACGCCGCCTTCCGGATACGATCTCGTGCTCACAGCAGATACGACGGTCGCGGGGGTGCATTTCTTCGCGGACGATCCTCCCGATACGATTGCGAAGAAGGCGCTGCGCGTGAATCTTTCCGATCTCGCGGCTAAAGGTGCGGCACCTGTCGGCGCATTGCTCGCGATTTCCTTCCCGGATGACATCGACGAAAGCTGGATCGCGAATTTCTCGCGAGGGCTTGGCGAAGACTGTGTCGCGTTTTCCTGTCCGCTGATCGGCGGCGACACGACGAAGACGCCGGGGCCGCTTTCGATTTCGATTACCGCCGTCGGCAAAGTGCCGTCGGGCCGGATGGTGAAGCGGGCTGGCGCGAAGCCGGGTGATCTGGTGGTCGTTTCCGGAACGATCGGAGACGCGGCACTCGCACTCTTATTGAAGCAGCGTATGCTCAGCGGCGGGCTTGGCGATCTGAACAAACCGCAAGCCGCCGAACTGATGCGCCGTTATCGAGTGCCGGAACCGCGCCTCGCGCTAGCTCCTTTGCTTTGCGAATACGCGAATGCCGCCATGGACGTTTCCGACGGCCTGGTTGGCGACCTCGGGAAGCTCGCGTCCGTTTCCGGGGTCAGCGCGCAAATCGAGACCGCGAAAATCCCGCTGTCGAACCCGGCGCATGATGCGATTGCGGGCGAAGCGGACTTGCTATCGACCGCGCTCACGGGCGGGGATGACTACGAGGTGCTGGCGGCGATCCCGGAAGACCGCTTCAGCGCCTTCGCGGAAGCCGCAGGCAAGGCCGGGGTTCCGGTTTCGAGAATCGGGAGCTTTGGCGCAGGCGAAGGTGTTTTGGTGCTGGGGCCGGACGGTAATCTACTTTCGTTCAAAAACACGTCCTTCAGCCACTTCTAAGCCGAAAGATCGCGCAGTTCGTTGCGGAATCCTGCCTAAATAGGCGTCTCGCGAGTTGCGCCGCTAAAGCATTTTTGGCAAAGGTTGCCGGCTTTGGGGGGACCCCCCGGAACTTTCGCGCCCGGCCATGTGGCCAGAGAGCGCGGGCGAATTTCGACCGATTATCAGGGGCATATAGCGATGAACGCTTTGTGGTTGATCCTCGCCAGCGGCTTGCTGGCGATTCTCTACGGTCTTTGGGCGACGAACTCCGTTCTGTCGGCCGATGCCGGTAACAAGCGTATGCAAGAAATTGCAGGCGCAATCCGCGAGGGCGCACAAGCCTATCTGCGGCGTCAATATTCCACGATCGCCGTCGTCGGCGCCGTGATCTTCGCAGTGGTCTGGTGGCTGCTCGGGGTCTGGGTCGCGATCGGTTTTGCGATCGGTGCCATCCTTTCGGGCCTCACCGGCTTCATCGGCATGAACATCTCGGTCCGCGCCAACGTGCGCACCGCGCAGGCCGCGACCAAGTCGCTGGCTGGCGGCTTGAACCTCGCGTTCAAGGCCGGTGCGATCACAGGTATGCTGGTTGCCGGTCTCGCGCTTCTTGGCGTTGCCGGTTACTACGCGTTCCTCGTCGGACCGCTCGCCTACAAGCTGAACGAAGGCCGTGTCGTGATCGACGCGCTGGTCGCGCTCGGCTTCGGCGCTTCGCTGATCTCGATTTTCGCGCGTCTCGGCGGCGGCATCTTCACCAAGGGTGCGGACGTCGGCGGTGATCTCGTCGGTAAAGTCGAAGCGGGCATCCCCGAGGATGATCCGCGCAACCCGGCGACGATTGCAGACAACGTTGGCGACAACGTCGGCGACTGCGCCGGCATGGCGGCCGACCTGTTCGAAACCTACGCGGTGACGGTTGTCGCCACGATGGTGCTCGCTGCGATCTTCTTCGCCGCCAACCCGAACCTCGCAAACATCATGCTCTATCCGCTCGCGATCTGCGGCGCGTGCATCGTGACCTCGATCATCGGCACGTTCTTCGTGCGGCTCGGCAAGAGCCAGTCGATCATGGGCGCGCTGTACAAGGGCTTCATCGCGTCCGCGGTGCTGTCGGTGCCTGCGATCTGGTTCGTGACGGACAAGCTGATCGGCTTCAATACGCAGCTCACCGTGCAGGGCATGACCTTCACGGGTATGTCGCTGTTCTATTGCGCGATCGCGGGTCTCGTCGTGACCGGTCTGATCGTCTGGATCACGGAGTACTACACCGGCACGAACTTCCGTCCGGTGCAGTCGATTGCCGCTTCGTCGGTGACCGGCCACGGTACCAACATCATCCAGGGCCTTGCGGTCTCGATGGAAGCGACGGCACTGCCTGCGCTTGTCATCATCGCGGGCATCCTTGTTACCTACGCACTCGCGGGACTGTTCGGCATCGCGATTGCGGTGAGGCAATGCTGGCGCTGGCCGGCATGGTGGTCGCGCTCGACGCCTTCGGTCCGGTGACGGACAACGCGGGCGGCATCGCGGAAATGGCGGGTCTTCCGAAGAACACCCGCAAGTTCACCGACG
>LNEZ01000028.1 GCA_001464215.1 Rhizobiales bacterium Ga0077548
CGGCGCATTCACGTCGTTGTCGGTCCAGAAGAGGTCGTAAACGAAACAACGTCATTTGAAGAACAGTTTGTAGTTACAAACCCGGCTGGAGCTCAAAAACTCGTTGCAGAAATAGTTTCAAGTAAAAGTCTTGACCTAGCATCAATTATTCTTGGGTTGCGCTGAGAGGGTCGTCGATAACTTCTGCTTCAACGGTGTCCGCCAAGGCGTGGAGCGGTACCGCGCGTCGCTCTGTGAGGGCCGCCATTATCTTTCTCTGAGCAGTTTTCAGATACTCTTTCGAAATATCCACGCCAATAAATTTTCGGTCCAAAGCTACGGCAGCAACGCCTGAGTTGCCCGCACCTACAAAGGGGTCGAGCACCAAATCATTCTTAGCTGTAGATAGTGCAATACAGCGAGCTGGAAGTGCGACCGGAAACTGGGCTCCGTGACCATCACGGCCGCTTGATGTTGATAGCGTCCACACATCTGAGAGCTTTGCCGTCTCCCAACCGTTATTTCTTCCGCCCACGGATGAAGGAAGATTGAGATACGCGCTCTTATTGAATATTGGTGTGCGTCGTTTCGTTAAATGAAGAACGTATTCAAGATTGCGACTTACTCGCGATTCTTGAGGTTCTGGCAGCGTACTAGGCTTCGCCCAAGTAATTACTGATTTGATGTAGAAACCGAGTCGGCTTGCGCGTTCAGCAATTCGGGATGGAATTAAGCACTGCTCACCGTCCTTCAAATACGCATGCCCGGCACTATAACGTCGGCAGTCATAGTCTTTCCAACCTCGTTTCTCCTTACCCTGCATTGCACGAAGCGCTTCGACCGCACTTCCTCGAATTTGCGTTCTGGTGTTGAATGAATCCATCACGTTCCACCAAACGGACCCGCCGATTTTCAGAACACGATAGACTTCGTGCAGCAGCTCAGTTGAATGTCGAATAAATGCCTCAGGAGTTTGCTCGTGCCCGTAAACACAATCGGCGCCGTCAGCCCACTTTACCTGTTTCGCATCTTTATAAATGCGAAGACCCCAATAGGGAGTGGATGTTACAACGCACTGAACGGACTCTGAAGGAAGAGCACGGAGAAACTTGAGTGCGCATTCGTTTTTTAAAGAGAACCCGTCACGGTTCACCTGGATAGACCCGGGTTTACCAACCGCTTCGATCTCAAGGAGATATCGAATTACCTTGCTGCGCGGGACGAAAGTTTCCGCGAAGGCGTCCTGTTCTAGAAGTCTCAAAACATCTTGGATTGAAAGAGTTCGTTTGCCACCTACAACTCGACGAATAAACGTAGGTGAAAAGCCCACAACCTTTGCAACCTTCTCGATTGCAAACGATGCACTCCTTCCCTCGAACATCCCCAAGTCGAGAGAAGTGATTGGTGTCTCCGGTTTTATATCTGGCAGCTTATTAGCGTGCCCCCGTGGACGCGTTTCACGCTTTGCACGCTTTGCACGCTTTGGAGTACGTGCTGATCGAGCTGGACGCGGCATCCTAGGAACTTTCACTTTCGAAGCGGTGCACAAGGCGAATCATCGCACAACGTAACGCGGTCGCACAGATACGTCGGCGGCCAAAGCTATGCTGTTGCGAAACATAAGGGCGAGGCGTGGTGCCGCGGCGCAATGCCCCGAGCCGAACTGCCAACTATTCAAGGCCTTAGCGTAGATCAGGAGAGCCCGTCTGCCATTCGCCGTAATCCTTTTCGCGAAAAGAAGTCGTAGATTGCGCCAAGGGCCATTCGCCGCAATTCGTTTTGGCAGCGCCAATCGCGGAAGCCGGAAGAAAACGCACAATATGCAGTTGCCGAAGGCGCGGGGCTTCGCATCCCCCTTATTGCGTGAGGCTCCGGGGGGAACCGAGTTAGGCGGGGGCCCCGCCAGAATGCTTGCGGTTGCTGCTCCGGTGGCGCGTGGTCGTATTTTGACGCGAGATCGTGACACCCCACGAGTCCGCACCGAAATATGCTGTGTGGCCTTCTGTGCAGGCCGGTCCCAGGACGGCAAGACTTGTTGAGCGTGTTGAACTTGGCGTATTCACGCTCAACGGACGTAACGCTTTGATCCGCATGCCTTGTTGACGACGTTGAGCGTGTTGCACGAGTTTCTATAAGAGGGGGGTGAAAACCACGTGTGTAGTCGCTTCCGACTATCTGTTTTCTCCTGTCCTTATGTAACTAAGCTCAACATGCTCAACACGTTCAACAAGTGAACCGGATCAAACGCTTAGGAAATTGCTACACGCTCAACGAAGCTCAACAACGTTCAACATTTTCGGTAGCGACATAGCCCGCGCCGGTCTGCTCGCCGATACGGATGCCGCGCACGTACCTCCAACCGAGACCATTGACCATTACCGCGCGCAAGCGTTGCGCGGTCGCCTTAGTGGCGCGAGGCCTTTCAAACCTGACCGCGTCCAATAGCTCGGACGTGAACACCTTGTTGGCCGGCCTTGGCTCGATCGCGTCTTCGGCACCCGCGTCATAGTTCTTCTCGTCCTCCTCGCGCTGTCGCAGGAAGTCGCGAATTTCATCGATCCAGGGGTCGGCCGCAGTCTGCTCTGCCTGACGCTCCGCGGCCACGGCCCACAGCTCGCGCGGCAATACGTCTTGCGCGGCCTCGGATTCCATCTGAGCAGCTTCCGCCCATAGCTGGTCTCTGTCGCGCGCAATGGGCGTAACATCGATCTCCTGCTCAAGCGTCAGCGGCCAGAAGCGGCGATTTCCGGTACTGTCCAAGAGGTATCCACCCTCGTTGGCCGTGCCGATGAATACACAGCGGCGCGGTACGTCGCGAACAGTTCGGTCGTAGGGATCGCGCATGCGGTCCACTGCGCGCGAGCAGAACGCCTTAAGCGTGTTCACGTCGGCGCGGCGCAGGCCGTCAATTTCCGCGAACTCCTGGACCCAGATTCCGCGCAGGAGCATTGCGGCATCCTTGCTACTGAGATCACCAAGGTCCGCGTCTGAGAACCAGTTGTCACCGAAAAGCATGCGGACGGCGGTGCTCTTGTTCCAGCCTTGTGGCCCTAGCAGCACAGGCATCGTATCGAACTTGTGTCCTGGCCTGCGCATGCGGCGAACTGCGCCGACCATGAAGCATCGCGAGACTGCTCGCACGTAGTCATCGTGACCACAGTTGAAGTAGTTGCCGAACAAGCTCTCCACGCGCGGCACGCCGTCCCACGTAAGGAACCGCAAGTACTCGTTCACCGGGTTGAACTTGTTGCCGAGTGCGAGGGTCATTACGGCGTCGAACAAATTTTCCTTTGAAGGTTCGAAGGCGTTCTTCTTGTAGCGCTCCATAATCATGAGCCGAAGTAGCCGCAGAATATGATCGTCAAGCACGCGGCCGAAAGTGTCATCCCAGGGCAACGGGTCGCCCTTGAAGACAGCGATCTGCTTAAGCTCGTCCCATGCGGGATTGAGCGCGCTAAGCTGCACAGTCGCGATGGCATTCAGTAGCGTGTCCCTCGCGAACTTTTTGTCGTTCACCTTTAGCGAACGGCCCTTTTCTTCCGCAGGAATATCGAACTGCTCGTCGTCGAAGTCTTCCTCGGCCGGGGTGCGCGGGATCGCGTCTTCGTGGTTCGCTTCAACTAGGAACTTGTAGAGCGTGCCGACCGTAATGCCCTTCTTCGTCGCCGCGTCGAATGAATCCCACCGCACTTCGTTGCGCTCGCGGGCGTCGGCGTAGTTGGGATCGCGTGCGCTCCACTCAAGAAATTCTTCACGCGCTTCGCCGCCCGATGCGTGGTGACACGCCATCGCGAGACTCAGCCACTTATCGTGATCGCGAAAGTTTTCCGGGTCCAGCAGGTCGAGCATCTTGCCGACCTCCTCTGCCGAGTGCTCGCCGCCGCCGTGCGTTTCGACGCGATCCGGCTTTGCAATCAGTTCGATCAGCCTTTCCGGCGCGGCGGGCGCTTCCGCGAATCCCGGCGACGACGCATCGTGAAGGTAGGGCTTGCGCGTATCCGGATGGATCGATCCGGGCGCGACAACCTGACGGCCCTGCGACTTGAACTCGACGCCGGGGTACTGCTTGATGCCGTTGCGCACCGCGACCGTCGCGTTCTTCGCCACGTAGTAGTGTGAACCACCGCTGCCCGTGACGACGTGCGGCCACTCCGAAACATCGAGACCAAGATCAAAGCAGAGGTCCTCGAAGCCTTGATCTCCACCGTTGCGCGGGTCCACATCGATCACGAGCTGATCGGAGCGCAAACGAACGCCGACATTGTTGCCGAACTTTACAGCCCGGGAAGCTACGCCCGTCGGATTGTAATTGCGGTTCGTCCAGTTCTTGTGAAGTGGCTCCTTGCTCACGCCGTTCAGCGGGAGCAATTCGAAGCCCGCATCGATTAGCGGCGCGAGTGCCTCGCGCTTCGGATCAGTCGCCTTAGGCATCGTAAATCTCCTTCCTCAGTTCACGCATGCGCTGCGAGAGCGCGATGCTGCGCAGCCGGTCCCAGTGCCTGGGCGAGACGCGGTCGCGGAGGTCGGAGATACGGTCGAAGGCCTGCTCAGTCGCCCGTCTTAAATTGGCGGGCACCTCTACGAGTTCGTTAAACAGCGAGATGCGGCAGGCGAACCTGCGGGCTCGCTCACGCGCCAACAGCGCGGGGTCGTCTGCGTAGGACGGCGCAATGAGTCCGTCCTCCAATTCGTTGAGGTCATCGACCCTGCCCGGGATCAGCCAGAAGCAGGTCGGCTCGGACGATGGCGTATCGCTGTCTGTCGTCGCGGCATCATCGCGGTTCTTCATCGTTCTTCTCCTCTTGGGGCCCGGCACCGCTTCCACGGTTCCGGGCCTCGTTGCTTTTGGCGTCAGCGAGTCGCCGCGCGCTTCGGCGGGTTGTTGAAGCGGCGGTAGATCGCGTCCGGCTCAAGACCCTTAGGTCGGCGCTCCGCGTTCTTCAGCGACGCGCGAACGTCGGCGACGGTCGGCTTCGGGCCGGGGTTCTGCTTGATCCAGTTGCGCACCCAGCCGAGCGAGCGCTCGGCGTCGATGAACTCCTGCGCCAGCTCGGCGCAGCCGGCGTCCTCGCATGCCTGGTGGATTTCCTGTTCGACACTTTCCTTCGACATTCACTTCACTCCATCTGTTGGGGTTGCTGTCTGGAGAGTTGGCGACCCGCCGCCCACGGAGAGCACGACGGGCCGCCGTGGCCGGCGGTTTGCGAGGTGTCGGAGGCGTGCCGCCGGCTAGCTTCAATTCTTTGGGGCGGGCATCGTCTTCAACAGGCCGAGCACTGCGCGCGGGTCCGCGCCGCGGCGGCGCGTGATCCCGACGCCATCCTCTGCGGCCTGACGGATAAGCGCCTCCTCCTCGTGTTCAAGTTCGAGTCGCTCGTCGGCGAGCCGCATGAGTTCGAACTTCCGGTCATCGTCGCTCATCGGGCCTTCGTTGAACTCCGCCTCGGCGTCGATCTCTCGCTCGATGGCCTCGACGAGCGCGTCCTGGTGCATCCACGCGATGACCGGCAGCGCCTTCGCGAGCTGCGGGATGTATCCTTCGACGTTGAAGCCGTGCAGCGGCTGGTTCGGCCACTTCGGATCGGCGCCGCGCTTAAGCAGTTGCGACACGTCGGGACGGCCCTCGGCGGCCAGCTTCTGGACGTGGGCGCGCGCGATCTCCTTTGCCTTCTGCGCCGGAATAGGCGCGGCCTTCGTACCGCGCACTGTGGCGTCGAGGTCCCTGATCTGTCCGCGCAGGCGCTCGACGGCGTCCACAAGGGACTCGGACTTGCCCGGCTTCGCCTTCTTCGGCTCGGCGAGCGGGAGCTCCGCGCCGCGCGGAAGTTCTTCGAGGTAGCGCGTGACTGCGTTCGCGACGCCCGCCGTCGCGTTCCACTCGTCTGAGATGCGCTTGTACTGGAAGCGAGCGCGCTCCAGCTTCTCGGCGGCAAGCTGGACCCGCTTCTCGGCGGCCTCGCTGCGTGAGGTGTCGCGCACGCGCGTCACGTCGCCCGTGTCGGCGTCGCGCCGCTCCACCGTGCGATTGTTTCGGGCTTCGTACTCGCGCATCTCGACGAGCTCGCGCTCCGAGGCCTGGTGCGCCTCCTTAGCCTCGTTCGTGCGCTTCGAGGCGCCCTGCAACTTGTCGTATGCCGCGTCGCGCAGGTGTTCGATGTGGTCGAGATGTTCGGCCACCGCGGGCGCGGCGGCGAGCATCGCTTCGACCGGGTCTTCGTTCAGTCCATTCTGATGGCTCACGTCGATAACTCCGTCCAAGTGTTGATCTTGAACGGAACGTGCCGCGGACCGGCTTCGCTGTAATACGTCCTTAAATAGCTCCGCGGAATTAGCTGACTAAGCTCTTGCGACGGAAGAGTATCTGCCCAAGCGGCAACGTGAGCACAACTCCGCGAGAAGACGGCCCGTGTCGGCAGAAAGATCGACGGAATCGTCTAGCAACAATTCCACGAAGTCCGGCGCTGCTTGGAAAACGCGATCCTCGGATTCAACGATGAGGAGCTTCACTCGTCGTTCGACGAGCGGTCGAGCGTCTGAAAGCGCTGCGATGATTTCTTCAATCTTATCAAGATTGCCACGGAGGCCAAGCGAGAATCCAGCGGTCTTCCAGAGATGAACGCTGAACGAGAGGAGGCGCTGCACTAGCTCAGCGGGTTCTGCGGGCTTCTTGTCAATAACACCATTGCTCCATTGGTCATGAAGTTCCCTCAGCTTCTTGAGCAGGCTCGTCAGTTGGTACTTCCAACGAAGATTTTCGTAGACTTTATGAATCGGCCGACGCCACGTGCCGCGCCGCCGAAATTCTTCACGGCCTTCCGGTGTTCGCAGATCGACGGGAATGGCCTTACGTTGTTTCTCCCGCTCGCGATATTCGTTGAGTGATCTCCTTTTATCATTGAGGGCATTCACCACGCTGGTACCGTCAAGACCGGTTTCCTCTGCGATTTCGGTGATAAGATTTCTTATCTCGAGCTCATTGTCAGTGAACTGTTCGTTGTTGGGGTCCGAGTAGTCGACTCGTTTTCTTCCGAACAGTTCACGCCAGGGACGAACGATATTCTCATTAATATAGCGCTCTGTGCGACGATATTCCCAGAGCGCGGGACCGGGCTTGCCGCGTGCTGACCACTCGGGGAAGCGACGACGCGCGGCGACTTCTGACCACGCGGATGCGAGGGCCACTCTCGCCTTCATACGCATCTTTTCATTTTCGCTCAGGAAGTAACTGGCAAGGCTGCCTAGGTCACTCTGTTCACGAAGGGCGCTCTCGATCTCGTGCCAGTTCGATGGTTCGTCGTCGGACTTTGCTCGGGCACTCTGCATCTGTCTTGTCCCAACTGCCCGGTCGCCGCTCCAAACGGCGCCGGGCTTTTTTCCTTCCCGGTCGGGCTACCGGTGGACAATGACGAGGAGTCAATCCCGGTTCTACTATCATTTGAATCGCATTAACCTTCGCGGCCGAAGTGCGCGCACGCGCGATTCCGCCGCGAACAGAAAACTGCTCCAGCGCCGAAAACGGTACTTATGCGGTACTTAGAAAAACGCTCCCGTTGGAGCGTTTAGGCTTTACGTTTGATTGCAAGGAGTTGAATTGGTGCCCCTGGCCGGAATCGAACCAGCACGGCTTTTGGCCACCTGATTTTGAGTCAGGCGCGTCTACCAGTTCCGCCACAGGGGCACCCGGAACGGGGCGATTGCGGCCAAGAAATACGCCAAGAAAAAAGCCATGGAATAGACACGGGAAGCAGGCTTCGTTACGCCAGCGCCGATGACCAAGAAACCGATCAAACCTGCCAATGCCGCCTTCGCCGCGGCATTCTTGATGTTCGCCGCACTCTGCGGCGCCTGGTACTTCGAATACGTCCTGAAATATCTGCCCTGCCCGCTCTGCTATCAGCAGCGCATTCCTTATTACTTCGCGATCCCGCTCGGCATTCTGATCGGCGCGTTCGCTATCTTTGGCGGCAGCCGGCAACTTGTCCGCGTTGGGCTTTATCTGCTCACGCTGATCCTGATCGTCAGCGCCGGCATGGGCGTCTATCACGCGGGCGTCGAATGGGGTTTCTGGCAGGGGCCGACTTCGTGCGCGGCAGGCGCGCCGTCATCGGCGCCGATCGGCAACATTCTCGAATCGCTCGGCAAGACACGCGCCGTGCCCTGCAACGAAGCGGCATGGCGTCTCTTCGGCATTTCGCTTGCTGGCTATAACGCGCTGGTCTCGGCGTTTGCAGCATTGATTGCTTTTGCTGGCGCGCGCCGCGCGTAAACTTACGCTTCGAGTTCTGCGTCCCAATAAAGATAATCGAGCCAGCTCTGGTGCAGATAGTTCGGCGGAAACAGCCTGCCGTTCTTGTGCAGGTCGTTCACGCTCGGCTGGAACGGCATCTGATGCGGCCACATATTCGCTTTGGCCGGCAACATTCCACCCTTCTGCAAGTTGCAGGGCGAGCAGGCAGTGACGACGTTGTCCCATGTCGTCTGTCCGCCATGCGAGCGCGGGATCAAATGATCGAAGGTGAGTTCTTCCTTGGTGCCGCAATACTGGCAGGAGAAGCGGTCGCGCAGGAAAACGTTGAAGCGGGTGAAGGCCGGGTGGCGCGAGGGCCGAACAAAAGACTTTAAGGAAACAACGCTGGGCAGACGAAACTCCGCCGTGGGACTTCGCACCGCCTTGTCGTAGAGCGCGACCGTGTTCACGCGATCTAAAAAGACAGCCTTGATCGTGTCCTGCCACGACCAGATCGAAAGCGGGTAATAGCTGAGCGGACGGAAGTCCGCGTTCAGAACCAGCGCAGGCCAAGAACCCGGAGATAAAGCGCCGGGCGACAGAGAACCGGGAGAAACTCCGGGCGAAACAGCAGTGTGCAAACGCGACTCCTTGTCGAAGCCCTGCGGTCGCACGCCGCTTTCACTCAGCGCATATAGTACCGGCACCGTGTCGGCTTTGTGAAGCCGTCCGGAATCAACGTCCCCGGAAGGCTTTCTGAAGGAAAGTACCCCCGAGGCGAAGGCCGTCGGCGTCGATGCCGTGGCCGATTCCCTGCGAAAGATGCCACTCCACCGCCAGCCCCATGCCGCCGAGGCCCTGCGCCGAGAGCAAGAGCGCCTGTGCCGGGATCACTTCATCCTGATCCCCGTGCACGAGCAGCACGGGCGGGCGGGTTTTGATTTCTTCCGCGGCCTTCGCCACCGCCTCCTGATTCGATGGCGTCACCAAGACCCCCGAATAGCCGACGATCGCGGCCAGCGCCTTGCGGCGCAGGCCGGTATGCAGCGCCATCATCGTGCCCTGGCTAAAGCCAACCAGCGCCAGCGCCGACGGAGGCAGATTATTTTTCGCCAGTTCAGCATCGAGAAATTCGTCCAAGATCGGCTGCGCCTTGTTCACGCCGCGCCAGCGCTCGTCCGGATCGCGGAAGGTGAGCCCGAACCATTGCCGCCCCATCGGATGACCGGGCACCGGCTCCGGCGCATTCGGAGAAACGAACGCTGCGTCGGG
Organism: Rhizobiales bacterium Ga0077548; assembly: GCA_001464215.1. Classification (GTDB taxonomy): domain Bacteria; phylum Pseudomonadota; class Alphaproteobacteria; order Rhizobiales; family Xanthobacteraceae. The sequence goes on from LNEZ01000028.1 coordinate 9,479, forward strand.
CAAGAGCGACTGCCATTCCTTGCCGAGCGAAATGAGATCGTTTCCGTCGGCGCCATAGCCGTGCAGAAACACGACAAGTTGCTTGGCAGCGCCTGAGCGCGCCGCGATGCGGGGTCCGTCGATCATTTTTTTTGTTCTCCTTGCTCGACAGGCACTCCGTCGCGCTTCTTCACCGCGGCATAATAAGCCCACAACAGACGAGCCGCCACCGAGCGATAGGGTTTCCAGACCCGCGCGATCTTCTCCAACTGCTTTGCGTCTGGCCGCTTGCGCTTGTTCAGCATGATGCGGGCGGCTTCCTGCAACGCAAGATCGCCGGAAGCGAACGCATCGGCGTGACCGACGCAGAACATCAGATAGATATCCGCGGTCCACGGGCCGATGCCTTTGACCTGCACGAGCTGCATATGCGCTTCTTCCGCCGGCATATGCGCGAGCGCATCGATATTCAGATGCTCGTCGCGCACCGCGCGCGCGATGTGCCGGAACGTTCTGATCTTCGGCATGGAAAGGCCGACGCGCTGCAGCTGTGGCGTGCGTGCCTTCAGGATCGCGTGATGATCGAGCGGCGCGAACTTCGATTCGAGACGCCCCCAGATAGAGGCCGCCGCAGCGACCGATAATTGCTGGCCACAGATAATCCGCGCGAGACCGGGAAAGCCGCCGTCGCGCCTACGCATCGGCGGATGGCCGGTAAGGCGCAGCACCTCGACAAAGCGCGGGTCGAGCACCAGCAGATTTTCCAGCGCTTCTTTTAAATGTTCTTCGGTGTCGATACGGACAGGCATTCCGGGGCGAAACCATCTACAAGACGCGGGATATTGCAACCCGATTCCGCGCAGGCCTGATGTCCCCTCCCGTTTTTCGCTTCGCGCCCTCGCCGACCGGGCATCTGCATCTCGGTCACGCGCTGTCTGCTATTCTTAATTTTGAGGAAGCCGAGCGCGCCGGCGCGCGTTTTCTGCTGCGCATCGAAGACATCGACCTGATCCGCTGCAAGCCGGAATTCGAGGAGTCGATCTATGAAGACCTCGAATGGCTCGGCATTAACTGGGAAGCACCGGTACGGCGGCAGTCCGAGCATTTCGAAGAATACGCCGCCGAGTTGAGCCGCCTGGAGGCGGAACATCTGCTTTACGCCTCCTATGAAACCCGCGCGGATCTCGCACGCCTCATTACCGGCCGCGATCCCGAAGGCGGCCCGCGCTATTCGCGCGACGAGGGTTTGTCCGCCACGGAAGCGGCGGAGCGCGAAGCAGCGGGCGAACCTTACGCGCTCCGCCTCGATATGACGGAGGCACTATCGCGCGTCGAGACGCCGCTGTTCTGGACTGAAGTGGACAAACAGGTAGAAGCACATCCCGAGCGATGGGGCGATGTCGTGTTGGGCCGGAAGCAAATGCCGGCGAGCTATCATCTTGCCGCGGTACTCGACGACGCATTGCAAGGTGTGACGCATATCGTTCGCGGCAAAGACTTGTTCGAAGCAACCGCCGTGCATCGTCTGTTACAGGAATTGCTTGGCTTGCCCTCGCCGATCTATCGGCACCACCATTTGCTGGTGGACGAGACCGGCAAGAAGCTTTCCAAACGCGATCAATCCACCACGTTGCGCGATCTACGCGAAAGTGGTGTGACAGTCACGCAGATAAGGGAAGCGATCGGCCTTTAGCCGATTCCGAGCACGAACAGCCAGAACGAAACGGTAAACAGCGAAAGCGCGGTCGATAACGTGACCGCGCCCGCAACCGTCGCGACACCAGTCTTGTAGCGCGCGGCCAAGAGATACGAATTGATGCCGACCGGCATCGACGCGAAGATCACCGCGACACCGGTCCATACCGGCGAAAGCACGAAGATATATTTTGCGAGCAGCCAGACCGCGAGCGGCAGGAGCAACAACTTCGACGCGACCACGAAGCTTGACAGTTTCACGTCACCGAAGATGCCGTATTTGCGCAGCGCCATGCCCATCGCAAACAGCGCACAGGGCACCGAGGACGCCGCGATCAGATCAACGAACTGCCGGAAGGCGCCGCTGCCAAGGGTCATGCCGGAAAGCCGTCCCGCGGCACCGATCGCGAACGCAATCAAAAGCGGGTTCAACGCAAGATTGCGCAGCAGCTTCATGAGCGCTTCGCGCGTGACCCCGGTTTCCGAACTTTCGATCATCACCATGGCCGCCGTCATCATCAGCGGCAGGTGGACTGCGATCAGCAGAAACAGCGGCACCGCGCCGGCCTCGCCATAGGCCGTCAGCACCAGCGGGATCCCGATCAGCACCACGTTCGATTGCGAAGAGGAAAAGCCGACGATCACCGCTTCGCGGCCCGGTCTCGCATAAAGCTTCCATGCTATTAGCTGCGCAAGCGACCACACGATCGCAACGCCTATGAAGTAAGAAAGCCAGTAGCCCCAGGGCGATCCTTCCGGCAGGCCTGCGCCGAGCAGCGTCTTCACGATCATCACCGGAATAGCAATCAGGAAGACGTAATCGTTCAATCCCTCGCCAGCACGCTCCGACAGCAGCTTGGACCACGCCGCGAAATAGCCGAGCGCGATCACGCCGAAGACTGGCAGGACGATTTCTGCGATGCGAGCGATCTGGGACAAGAAGACTTAAGCGGCCTTGGTCGCCCGCGCGTCGACGACGCGCACGATGTCCGCAAGAATTCGGTTCAACTCGTAATCCTTCGGCGTGAACACGGCGGCGACGCCGCATTGCTTGAGCACGTTCTCGTCTTCTGGCGGAATAATGCCGCCGACGATCACCGGAATTTCCATGCCTTCGGAGCGCATACGGCTCATCACGTCGCGCACCAGCGGCACGTGCGAGCCGGATAAAATCGACAAACCCACGACGTGCACGCCTTCTTCGAGCGCGGCATTCACGATCTCGGCGGGCGTTAAGCGAATGCCCTCGTAGACGACTTCCATGCCGGCATCGCGCGCGCGCACCGCGATCTGCTCGGCGCCGTTCGAGTGGCCGTCGAGTCCCGGCTTGCCGACGAGAAATTTCAGACGGCGCCCGAGTTTCTTCGAGACCGCATCCACGGCGACACGAACCTCATCGAGACCTTCCGTGCCGGCACGGGCGGAACGGCCGACGCCGGTCGGCGCGCGGTATTCGCCGAACACCTCGCGCAGCGCCGTGCCCCATTCGCCGGTGGTGACACCGGCTTTCGCCGCCTCGATCGAAGCCGGCATGATGTTGCGGCCTTCGGCAGCGGCACTCCGTATCGCCTCTAGCGCGCTCGCGACCTTCTTCTGGTCGCGCGCATTACGCCACGCTTTCAGCCGCTCGACCTGTTCTTTCTCGACGTGCTCCGGCACCGTCATGATCGAACCTTCGCCGGTGGTCAGCGGCGACGGCTCGGTCTCCGTGAAGCGATTGACGCCGACCACGGTCTGCTCGCCGCGCTCGATGGCCTCTAGGCGCCTGGTGTTCGATTCGACGAGCTTCTGCTTCATGTAGCTCGATTCGACCGCCGCGACCGCGCCGCCCATTTCTTCGATCCGCGCCAGTTCTTCGAGCGCTTCTTTTTTCAGCTCGTTGACCTTCCGCTCGATTTCTTTCGAGCCGTCGAAGATGTCGCCGAAGTCGAGAAGATCGGTCTCGAATGCCACGATCTGCTGCATCCGGATCGACCATTGCTGGTCCCATGGCCGCGGCAGGCCGAGCGCCTCGTTCCATGCCGGCAGTTGCACCGCGCGGGCGCGGGCATTTTTCGAAAGTGTGACCGCGAGCATTTCGAGCAGGATTCGATAGACGTTGTTCTCCGGCTGCTGCTCCGTCAGGCCAAGAGAGTTCACCTGCACGCCGTAGCGGAAGCGGCGGTGCTTTTCGTTGGTCACGCCATAGCGCTCGCGCGTGATTTCTTCCCAAAGCTCGGTGAAGGCGCGCATCTTGCAGAGTTCGGTGACAAAGCGCAGCCCCGCATTCACGAAGAATGAAATACGCCCCACCACTTCCTCGAAATCCTTGCCTTCGAGGCCGCCGGACGCCTTCACGCCGTCCAGCACCGCGATCGCGGTGGCGAGCGCGTAAGCGAGTTCCTGCGTCGGCGTCGCACCCGCTTCCTGCAAATGATAGGAGCAGACATTCATCGGATTCCACTTCGGCACTTCGCGCGTCGTGTAGAGAATGGTGTCCTTGATGAGCCGCATCGAGGGCGCCGGCGGGAATACGTAAGTCCCGCGCGAAAGATATTCCTTGATGATGTCGTTCTGCGTGGTGCCCGAAAGCGCGGTCTTCGGCTGATTAGTCTCTTCAGCCAGCGCGACATACATCGAGAGCAGCCACGCCGCGGTCGCGTTGATCGTCATCGAGGTATTCATCGAGCCGAGCGGTATGCCGTCGAACAGTGTCCGCATATCGCCGAGATGCGAGATCGGCACGCCGACCTTGCCGACCTCGCCCTTCGCGAGAAGATGATCGGAGTCGTAGCCGGTCTGCGTCGGCAGATCGAAGGCGACCGACAACCCGGTCTGCCCTTTGGCGAGGTTCGAGCGGTAGAGCTTGTTCGAATCCGCGGCCGTTGAATGGCCGGCATAGGTGCGGATCAGCCACGGCGCTTCTTTCGGCTTAGCGGAACTCGAACTCGTACTCTTTTTTTCAGCCATCTTGTCAGCCATCTTGACCGCTATGGGGCCGGCCCCGGCCGCTGCCATAAGTAAAAACGCGGGCGCGGTTTTCCTGCAATGCAGCATAACCCCTAGCACGGTCTACGATCACGCAAAATCGACCAGCGCTGAGGCTCCGGCGCACTAGACCGCACGAGTGCGTCGCGGCAATCTATTTTGGTGAAAAACAAGCGGGTCTATGCTCCGGCCAGAACCGGCGGCGGCCCATACCGGAGCGGAGAGAGTAACCATGTGGATTAGAGGGGCATTTCTTGCCGTAGGTCTCGCGCTGGCAATGGTCGCACCGACGACGCCGGTGCAAGCGCAAGAGGTCTCGTTCGACATCACGAACGACCACGGCCAAGACATTCAAATCGAGTTTTATTCGGAAGATCGCAACCATGCATGGCCCGGCGGCGGCAAGGCCTACAACCTGCCTCGCGCCCGCCAGGATAAGTGGACGCTGTCCTGCCGCCGTGGCGAGAAGATCTGCTACGGCGCCTGGGTAAAGGGTGCCGCGCAGACTTATTGGGGCGTCGGCCCGAACCGCAAATATAGCTGCGAGACCTGCTGCGTAACCTGTACCGGCGGCACGCTCGCGCGCACGCTGACGCCACCGAGAGGCCGCTAACGGCAACGCCGCGCTCGAATAATTCTTTCGTAGCGATCCAAAAAAACCGGCGGGGTAACCTGCCGGTTTTTTATTCAGCGAATACAAAAATTTGATCTCGCGTGAAGCGCAATCGCACTAGACGCTGCATTGCGGAGGAATAATCTCCCGCCCGCCGCGCGAATGCGGCCTTCAAGTGGAGACTGCGATGGGGTTCAAACGACTTTTGCTGGCGCTTGGCGTGGCGCTATTCCTGCCGATTGCCTCATTGGCATCGGCGCAAGACATTACGTTCAGCATCACCAACAAATCCGATTACGACATCCAGATCGAGTTCTATTCGCAGGACCGCAACCATGCGTGGCCCGGCGGCAATCAGGCTTACAATCTGGGTTCCGGCGACGATAGCGATTACAAGCTTGCCTGCCGTTCAGGCGAGAAAATCTGTTACGGCGCCTGGGTCAAAGGCAGATCGAGCACTTATTGGGGCGTCGGCCTGGACAACAAGCAATCATGCAGCGCCTGTTGCCAAAACTGCGGCGACGGCAATCTTTCGAGAACACTGACCAATCCAGAATAAATTAAAAAAGCCGGCGAGAAGTTCTCACCGGCTTTTTCCTTCCGTCTGGCGGAGGCGTCAGCCTCTGCGCACCAGTCCGATGACGAACAACAGGATGACCGCGCCGATGGTCGCGGCGATGATCGCACCGACGATGCCGCCGCCGAGCGAAATGCCAAGCCGCGGGAATAGCCAGCTCGCAATCGCGGCGCCGACAATGCCGACGACGATGTTGCCGATCAGTCCGAAGCCGAAGCCCTTCATGATCACGCCGGCCAGCCAGCCTGCTACCGCGCCTACGATCAGTAGAATGATGATGCTGTTTAGATCCATAGCCCCCGTCCTCCTTGGTGTTCGCGGTTGCCCGCTTTGATTTCTTCGCAGCCGCTGATGACGCACCCACGAATCTTGCGTTAGACGAAAGGATAATAGGCCGGTTTCGGCCCGCTGCGCGAGAGGCGCAAACGATAAGTGGAAAAGTCGTTGTGCAGTGCCGTCAGCGAACCGCCACGCGGTGCGACACGCGGCGCAGAACCAGTGCGGCGAGAAGCAGCGACGCGGCAAACCCCACCGGCAGCTTCACGAATGGAAAGCTCGCGATCAAAAGCATGACGCCTGCAAGCACTGGAATCTCATAGCGCAGAAACCCACGCGACATTCCGAGCGCGATCAGGAACGCGGCCGGAATCGTGATCGTCACCATGTCGTAGAGATAGATGTAGGGCGTTGCCAACAGGACGCCCGCGCCGAGTGCTGCTGCTTTCAACGCAAAAGCGTGCGCGCGATTTCTCCAGATCATCCAGATCAAAACCGCAATCGCGGTTGAAAGCGCGATCTGCACGCTCCAGGCAATCCACTCGGCCGCTCCCAACGTGCGTGCGAGCGCAAACAGACTTTGCATCTTTTCGATTTCGGCACGGCCTTCCGAAAGAAATGCCTTCGACGTCACCGGCAGCCAGCTTGCGAACGCGAGCCAAGGTTCAAAGCCGTAGGCGATGATCGAAGCGCTCGCCAGCGCAAGCGCAGTGAGCCCGGCTACGAAAAAAGTACGCCAGTACCCCGCGGCCGCAAGTGCTACCGGAAACAGAATCCCGAAATGCGGCTTGTAGGTGAGCAAGCCGAGACAGAGGCCCGCTAGCACCGGACGCTTCTCTAAAAATACAAGTGTCAATCCGATCAGCGCCGCGGTGAGAAATCCGTTCTGGCCGACCAGCACGTTTGCAACAAGCGCGGGTGCGGAGAGCGCGAGCAGATAACCGACGTTGCTTGCAGCAGCCAGCCGCACCGCCGCGAGAAACGGCAGAAACGAAACTACCGACCAGCCCGCGTGCGCGGCGGCATAGGGCAAAGCTGCGAGCGCTGACGCGACGAAGAGATAGAACGGGGGATAGTGCCAGCCGTAGTAGCCTTTGAAGTCGTAGCCGAGGACCTGGATCTCCATCTGCTTGTGCGTCGGCCAGTCGTAAGCGCCAACCGGCGTGCCCTGGAGCGCGAGTTTTCCGGCGGCATAGACATTCAGAAAATCGGTCGAGACGAACCGCCCCGCCGTATCCCAGAGCCAGCTTCCGGTGGTGAGCGCGGTCGCGAGCCAGACCAGATTGGCCACGCAGAACGCGAACAGAAACAGCTCGAACCACTTGGGCAAGGTCGAGGTTGAAGCGGATGACGTCGCGGCGGTTTGAGGCATCGCTACAAATTAGCCGTCCCCGCTTGCGGAAGGCTTAAGTCTGTTGCTTCGCCAATAGGCACATTGCGCTGCAACATTCTTTGGGTCATTCTTCCCGCCCACCAATTGAGACATTTTCTTACCGGAGCAGCCATGTCGGCCGTCACGAAGTTGCAGACAGGTCCCAAGGATCTTTACGAGATCGGCGAAATCCCGCCGCTCGGTCACGTTCCGCCGAAAATGTACGCGTGGGCGATCCGCCGCGAGCGTCACGGCCCGCCTGAAGAATCCATGCAGATCGAGGTCGTGCCGACATGGCCGGTCGGCGACGAAGACGTGCTCGTGCTCGTGATGGCAGCCGGCGTGAATTACAACGGCGTCTGGGCGGGCTTGGGCCAGCCGATCTCGCCCTTCGACGTGCACAAGCAGCCGTTCCATGTCGCGGGCTCGGACGCGTCGGGCATCGTCTGGGCGGTCGGCGCGAAAGTGAAGCGCTGGAAAGTCGGCGACGAGGTCATCGTTCACTGCAATCAGGACGACGGCGACGACGAGGAATGCAACGGCGGCGATCCGATGTTCTCGCCCTCGCAGCGTATCTGGGGGTATGAGACGCCGGACGGCTCGTTTGCGCAGTTCTGCCGCGTGCAGTCGCGTCAGTTGATGCCGCGTCCGCAACATCTCACGTGGGAAGAGTCGGCCTGCTACTCGCTGACGCTTGCCACCGCCTACCGTATGTTGTTCGGCCACGCACCGCACACGATCAAGCCGGGCGACTACGTTCTGGTCTGGGGCGCATCGGGCGGCCTTGGCGTGTTCGGCATTCAGCTTGCCGCGGCAAGCGGCGCGCATCCGATCGGAATCATCTCCGACAACGACAAAAAAGATTACGTGCGCAGTCTCGGCGCCAAGGGCGTCATCAACCGCAAAGATTTCAAGTGCTGGGGCCAGATGCCCACCGTGAATACGCCTGAATATAACGAGTGGGTGAAAGAAGCCCGCAAGTTCGGCAAGGCCATCTGGGAAATCACCGGAAAGAAAGATGTCGATATCGTCTTCGAACATCCCGGCGAAGCGACCTTCCCGGTTTCGTGTCTCGTCGTGAAGCGCGGCGGCATGGTCGTGTTCTGCGCGGGCACTAGCGGATTCAACATCACCTTTGACGCGCGCTATGTCTGGATGCGCCAGAAGCGCGTGCAGGGCTCGCACTTTGCGCATTTGAAGCAGGCTGCGGCCGCGAACCAGTTCGTGCTCGACCGCCGCGTCGATCCCTGCATGAGCGAAGTATTGCCGTGGAAGGAAATTCCGAGCGCGCACACCAAGATGTGGAAGAACCAGCACAAGCCCGGCAACATGGCGGTGCTGGTCAACGCGCAGCGCCCCGGTATGCGCACCTTCGACGACGTGATCGAGGCTTCCGGAACGAAGGTCTAGGCCTTCTTTCTCCGCTTGGTCTTCTTCGGAACCTTGTTGATCGCGGGCGCGTAGCGCGCGTCCTGGATCGCTGCGTTCAATTCGCCGCCATAGATGAAGATCGACGCCGTCGTATAGAGAAACACGACCGCGACCATGAACGACGCCAGACCCGCATAGGTTGTGACGTAATTGTAGGAAAAGCGGCCGAGGTAATAGCCGAAGGCCGCGCCCGCGATCAGCCACAATACGAGTGTGACGATGATGCCCGGCGCAACCTGGCTGAGCGTGCGCTTGCCCGCAGGCAGCCACATATGAACCACGATCAGCGCGACCACGAGCACGGCGGAAGCCGTTGCATAGCGCACGAAGGCGGCGATGCCGCGAAACGGCTCCAGCGCCGGCACGAACTTCACCGTCGTCTGCCACATCAGCGGCCACAGCACGACGAGAAACGAAAGCGCGAGCAGGCCCGCAGCACCCACCAGCACATAACCGATGGATTCCAAACGTAGCCACCAGAAATAGCGCTGTTCGCCGACATCATAGGCGCGGTTCAATCCGATCCGCAGACTCTCGATACCGCTCGAAGAGAAGTAGATCGCAAGCACGATGCCGAAGGTGAGCGCATCGGTGCGGATATTCGTGAGCACGTCATGGATTTCATTGGCGATGGGACCCGCGACTTCCTTGGGCCAGGTGTCCAGCAAAATCTGCGCGGTGTTATCGGCAAGCTCCTTCGAGCCGAAGAACGCGGCGAGCGAGGTCACGAAGATCATGAACGGAAACAGCGCCATCAGGCCCGAGAGCGCGATGTGGCTCGCAATCGCCCAGCCGTCGTCGTCGTTGAAGCGCCAGAAGGCGTCGATGGCGATACGGATAAATCTCGGCACGGGGACTCCGTTTGGATTACCCCTGCAATCGCGATTCAGATGCGAAAAAGCAAGCCGCGAGTTTGCTTAGGCTTAAGCGGCGCGGACCGCGCCGAGGAAATCGCGGATCGCGGAGTCGAGCTTCTCGGCTTCGCCGCCGAGCGCGGTGGCAAGACCGGCCACTTCGCTAGCCGTCGAGGTCGCGCCCGCCGCCGCCGCCTGCACCGACTTCATCGCGCCCGCGCCGGCATCAGCATCGTTCGATGCGCGCCCGACGTTTTCTGCAATCGAGACTACTGCTGCGTTCTGCTCTTCGATCGCAGAGGCAATGGACGAGGCAATCGCCGACATTTCCTCGATCACCGTCGAAACCGTGTCGATGGCGGTCGCGGCATCACCCGAGGCTTCCTGAATCGCGCCGATCTGATGGGCAATATCTTCGGTCGCGCGCGCGGTCTGCGAAGCGAGCGATTTCACTTCCTGTGCGACCACCGCGAACCCCTTGCCGGCATCGCCGGCACGCGCGGCCTCGATGGTGGCGTTCAGTGCGAGCAAATTGGTTTGCGCCGCGATCGACTGGATGAGGCCGACCACTTCGCCGATCCGTGACGCCGCGTCGCCGAGATTTCGCATGATCGCAACCGAGCGCTGCGCTTCCGCAACCGCGCGGTTCGCGACTTCGGTCGAAGTCGAAGTCTGATGCGCGACTTCGGAAACGGAAACCGAAAGCTGTTCGGTGGCGACCGCGGCTTGTGCGACGTTGGCGGAAGCCGCTCCCGCGGCCTGGCCCGCACGCACGGCTTCGCTATCGACATTGCCGGCCGTGTTTTCGAGTGCACAGCGCCAAGGCCCGCACTCGCACTATCGCCGAAACCGCGGATCAATTCTTCGACCGTGCGGACCCGGCGCTCGCGCTGGCTCGACGCATCGGCCTGCTCGCCTTCGAGGCGCTTGCGCTCGCGGGCATTATCGCGGAACACGACGACGGTACGCGCCATGACGCCGATTTCGTCGCGGGCATTGACCGCCGGAATGTCGGCAACGGTCTCCCCGCCGGCGAGACGGCGCATGACGTCGGACAGGCCGCGCAGCGGGCCGGTAATGCTGAGACCGATCAGCCAGTTCAGCGCAAGCCCGAGCATGATGACGGCAATGCCGACGCTGATGATGATGTTGCGCGTGCGCGCTTGCGACGCGGTAAGCGCGAACGCGGCAGATGCCTGCGCCTGCTTGGCGTGGATGATGATGTTGTCGGTCGAGTACTGCATATCGACCGTCGAGTTCTGAATCACGGTCGACTGCGTGCTTACGACCCTCATTTGCGAAATCCACTCGCTGAAGTCGTCGCGGTACTTCTCGAGCGCCACGCTGATCTGCTCCTTTAAAGCGGCAGGCAGCGCGGCCTTGGTCAGATGCCCGGTGAACATCGCAAGCTCACCGTAGATCTTGTAGGTGGCGCTGAGATCCGTGGAGAGGAGGAACTCCATCTCATAGCGGCGAAGCTGCGAGAGCGACGCGATCAAGCGAAGCGAGTCGATTTCCGTCATCTTCGCAGTATCGCTCGTGACAAGCTGTTCGACCTTAGCCGCCGCCGCAGCAAAACTGGCCCGAATTCCCTGATCTTCCGAGAAACCGAGTTCGTTCTTGGCCTTGGTCAGGAACTCAAAGTTCGAGCGCAGCGAAACCAGCGAGCCGCGCAAGTTTGCAATCGCTTTCGCATCGCGGCGCTCGGCGTGTTTCTCGATGGTGGTGAGATTTTCGAGTGCGATACCGAGCTGGTCGTAGAACGCCTGCTTCAGGGTCGAGTCTTTGCCCTCGACATAATCCTTTACCGAGACGCGCATCTGCGCGAGCGCGCTGTTGAATTCTCGGCTTGCGTTGGCGAGATCGCTGGAATTCTGCACGGTATCGAACGCGGCGCCGACATTGCGCTCGCCGTTCGCGAAAAAGATGCCGATGACGACAAGACCAACCACCGGAATGGCGGCAAGCGTGAAAATGCGCGCACGCACCGAAAGCGCCGGTAAGCGGCGCAGAATAAAATTGGCGAACTGCGGCAACGTCATCCCCGGACCTGCGTAGCCGAGAGCGCCGCCCCGCGGATGTACCGTCCCGGGCCACGCTCAACGAAAGTTGCAGCCAGTTAAGCCCTTAGACGGTTAATGAAAGGTTGCCTCTTGCTTTTGTGCATTGCACCAATAAGGATGCGTGGCATACCCCTGTTAAAAGGCCTCCGATGACCCAAGCCGCTTCCCGCGCTGTGAAAGCCGACGCCAGTCTCCTGCCGCTGCTTCTTGAAGCGAGCGATTCCGCTGAAGCTTTGCTTACCGAGGCGGCCGCCGCGGTCCGGGCCAAGGTTACCGAAGGCGGCAAGATTTCCGCGGCCGCCCTCGAGCGCGAGCAACACGCCGTACACGGCTATGCGTGGCTCGCGACCTACGTGGCATCGGTCCGCCAGCTTGCCGCCTACACCGGCCGCATGATCGAGGCGAACCGATTCGGCGAACTAGAAGAGCTGCTCGTGCGTATCGGCGCCGGCGAGTATCTCGCGCAGATTCTCGGCGGCATCCCGATGAGCCAGGGCGAAATGATTCGTCTTGCCGATCTCGGTCTTACCGATCAGAAAATTTCGGCCCGCGTTCCTCCGGCGATCAAGGAATTGATTGCCGGTAACAATGCAGAGGCACGCGCCGGCCTCGCGAAGGAAATCGCGAAAGCGCAAGGCTCGCTCACCATCGGCGATCCCGGCCTCGATGAAACGCTGAATGCCATGCGCGCGGAAATGCACCGCTTCGCGGAAACCGAAGTGGTGCCGCACGCGCACGAATGGCATCTGAAGAACGAATACATTCCGATGGAGATTATTACGAAGATGGCCGAGATGGGCGTCTTCGGATTGACGATCCCGGAAGAATTCGGCGGCCTTGGCTTGGGCAAGGAGTCGATGTGCGTCGTCTCCGAAGAGTTATCGCGCGCATGGATCGGCGTGGGTTCGCTCGGTACGCGCTCGGAGATCGCTGGCGAACTCATTCTTGGCGGCGGCACCGACGAGCAGAAGAAAAAGTGGCTGCCAAAAATCGCGAGCGCAGAAATTCTGCCGACCGCGGTCTTCACCGAGCCGAACACCGGCTCCGACCTCGCTTCGCTGAAGACGCGCGCCGAGAAGACGGGCGACACCTATAAAGTCTTCGGCAACAAGACCTGGATCACCCATCCGGTCCGCGCCGACTTGATGACACTCTTGTGCCGCACCAAGCCGGAAGAAAAAGGCTATCAGGGCCTTTCCATTTTGCTCGCGGAAAAGCCGCGCGGCGACGACAAGAACCC
>LNEZ01000029.1 GCA_001464215.1 Rhizobiales bacterium Ga0077548
GGAATTCGAGATCGGCTTCGACGGCTTCGAAGTGAAAGCCGAAAACCTGCTCGGCGGTGTCGAAGGCAACGGCTTCAAGCAGTTGATGCAGACCTTCGAGGCCGCGCGCATCCAGACCGCCGCGCGCGCAATCGGTGTCGCGCAATGCGCGATGGAGCTGGGCCTGCGTTACGCGCATGAGCGCATCCAGTTCGGCAAGCCGCTTTATGCTTTCCCGCGCGTCGCGGACAAAATCGTGATCATGGCCGCGGAAATTCTGATCGCGCGCCAACTCACGTATCACGCAGCGCGCGAGAAAGATTCCGGACGCCGCTGCGACCTCGAAGCCGGCATGGCAAAATTGCTTGCCGCGCGCATCGCCTGGGCTTCCGCCGACAACGCTTTACAGATTCACGGCGGCAATGGCTTTGCGATGGAGTATCCGGTGTCCCGCGTGCTCGCCGACGCCCGTATTCTCTCGATCTTCGAGGGCGCAGCGGAAATCCAGGCGCAGGTCATTGCCCGCCGCTTGTTGGACGGCACCAACTAGGCGCGAAAGCAACTCCTTTGTGGCTGCCGCGTTGATGTCGCAACAACATCATCGGGTACATTAAATGAGATCGATCCTCCGGCTGATCGCCTGTTTCGCGCTTTGCTTCGCCGTTGCATGGCTCGGTTCGCTCGCGACCATGCCGAAGATCGCGACGTGGTACGCAAGCCTGAACAAGCCCTCGTTCACGCCGCCGAATTACGTCTTCCCGATCGCATGGAACATTCTTTACGCGCTGATGGCGTTCTCGCTGTGGCGGCTCTGGCAGGCGATTCCGAGAGATGAATTCCGGAAACGCGCGATCGCGCTTTTCCTGATGCAGTTGGCCGTCAATCTCGCCTGGTCATGGATTTTCTTCGGCGCGGAGTCGACGCGCGGCGGCCTTACCGCAATTCTCGCGCTCGACGTGCTGGTCGCAATGACAATTCTGGCCGCGTGGAAGGTGGATCGCTTTGCCGCGAGCCTGCTGCTGCCCTATCTCGTCTGGATCGGCTACGCTACGGCGCTTAATGCCGAGATCGTGCGGCTGAATTCCTGAGCCTCGGGAGAAGTTCGATGGCGTCGTTCATGCAGACTATCGTCGTCCCGATCGCATTGATCGCGGTTGCCGTTGTGCTCGTGCTTGGCCTCTGGAACATGATGAAGGGCGGCTCCGGCAACACCTCGCAGAAGCTGATGCGGATGCGTGTGCTTCTTCAAGGCATCGCAATTGCGCTTGTCATGTTTACGCTCTGGATGATGGGCCGCTGAGAAAGTTCAGCGCTCCCCAAAAATAGGCTACAATCGGCTCCACGCATGGAGACCGCGCCTTGGTAGTCCTGAACCGCATCTATACGAAGACCGGCGACGACGGCACCACCGCGCTTGGCACCGGCGAGCGCAGGCTGAAATCCGATCTGCGCATCGAGGCCTATGGCACGGTGGACGAAACCAATGCCGCGATCGGCATTGCGCGCCTGCATCTTTCCAAAGAACCCGAAGTCGAAGCGATCATGAACCGCGTGCAGAACGATCTGTTCGATCTTGGCGCGGACTTCGCGGTGCCCGAAGGCGAGAGCGCGCCGAAGGAACGGCTGCGCGTGGTCGAAACACAGGTAACGCGACTTGAGTCCGAGATCGATCAGCTCAACGCCTCGCTGAAACCGCTGCGTTCGTTCGTGCTGCCCGGCGGCGAACCGTCCGCTGCCTATCTGCATCTTGCGCGCACCATCTGCCGGCGCGCGGAGCGTCTCGCCGTAGATCTCTCGCAAAAGAAAAACGAGAAGGTGAATCCGGCTGCGATCCGCTATCTGAACCGCCTCTCGGATTTGCTCTTCGTCGCCGCACGCTACGTCAATGGCCGGGGCGAGCGCGACGTGTTATGGGTTCCGGGCGCGAACCGCTGAGCAGCCACGATGGTTTTCCTTCCGGTCTATGACTACAACCAGTTGCGCTACATCAAGCGCCCTTACGTAACTTGGGCGCTGCTCGCCGCGAACATTCTCATCTATTTCCTGTTTCAGTCCGGCATGGTCTTGAACTGGGACGAGTTTATCAATCGCAATTACGGATTCATGCCCGCGTCGATCCTCTCCAACGCGCGCTCCGTCGCGGATATTCCGCTGATCGCGCAAGTGCCGGGCATAAAGCTCTTTACTTATATGTTCCTGCACGGCGACCTGGGTCACCTGTTCGGCAATATGCTTTTCCTCTGGGTCTTCGGCGACAACATCGAAGACGCCATGGGCCGCTTCCGCTATTTCCTGTTCTACATTGCCTGCGGTGTCGCGGCTGGCCTCGCGCATTTTCTATCGCAAACCACTTCGACGACGCCTTTGATCGGCGCTTCCGGCGCGATCTCGGGCTTGCTCGCGGCCTATCTCATCCTGTTCCCGCGCGCGAAAGTCTGGGT
Source organism: Rhizobiales bacterium Ga0077548 (assembly GCA_001464215.1). GTDB lineage: Bacteria > Pseudomonadota > Alphaproteobacteria > Rhizobiales > Xanthobacteraceae. The sequence continues at coordinate 2,421 of LNEZ01000029.1, forward strand.
GCTGTTCTTCACCCGTATTCCGATCAAGCTGCGCGCGTTCTGGGTGCTCGGCATCTATCTCATCTTCAACATCGTCATGGCGACCGCGCGCGGCATGGATAATGTCGCCTGGTGGGCGCATATCGGCGGCTTCGCGGCTGGCATCGTCCTCGTCGTGATGATGCGCCGGCCTGAAGTCGGCCTCTTCAAGGGCGAGCCGGACACCATCGCCGCAGTGGGTGACGCAGCGACCGTATCGCCGGTCGAGCCGGTTGCGACCGGCACGACCGAAGCGCCGGTTGCGCAAATGGACGCGCCGACGGTCATCGTTCGCGTTGACAGGCCCAAGGGCGAGCCATAGTTTGCCCGCCGCACCGCAACAAATGGGACGCGGATGAAAGTTCTGGTCGCTGTAAAGCGTGTTATCGATTACAACGTGAAAGCGCGTGTGAAGCCTGACGGCTCCGGCGTCGATCTCGCAAACGTCAAAATGTCGATGAATCCCTTCGACGAAATCGCCGTCGAAGAGGCGATCCGTCTGAAGGAAGCCGGCAAGGCGACCGAAATCGTCGCCGTTTCCATCGGCCCCGCGCAGGCATCCGAGACCATCCGCACCGCGCTCGCGATGGGCGCCGATCGCGGCATCCTGGTCAAGAACGACGGCGCGGTCGAGCCGCTTGCTGTCGCAAAGATTCTCAAAGGCATCGTTGACGCTGAGAAGCCGAACTTGGTCATCCTCGGCAAGCAGGCGATCGACGACGACAGTAACCAGACCGGCCAGATGCTGGC
>LNEZ01000030.1 GCA_001464215.1 Rhizobiales bacterium Ga0077548
CGGGCCCAAGCGTTATTAATCCCGTCGCAATCCAGAACAGCGCCAGCCCTCCGATCAGGACCGGCTTCAGAAGAAACAGCTTGGAGAACCAGCGCTGCTGTACCGAAGCCGGATCGCGCGCCAAGGCATCGGGAAGACGCGTAGCATTGATGCCCGTGAGCGACGTCCAGGCTTTGTCGTCACCGATGACATCCCGCCGCAACTGTTTCAGCGCGGTGGTGCGAACCGGCGGGCGCCAGCCCAGCAATCCTGCGAGATCGCCGAGGCGGAATGCAAGCGTTTCAAGCCAACCGGGGATACGAAGAACGGGCGCGGGTTTATAGCCGAGCCACTTCCGATATTGGGCCACCACTTGGGAAAGCGTAACTCGCTCCGGCCCCGCGAGTTCGAGCAAATTATTTGTGGGTGCATCCGGCCGAAGAAAGAACGCGACCGCCGCCGCCAAGTCCTTCACCTGCACCGGCTGCAACAGCGCATCGCGCGGACCTAGTGGCAACACAGGAAGGCTTGCGAGCGCGCGGATCAGCGCGGTGCCGCCATAGACATTTCTCCCGGCGACAATCGAAGGCCGCAGCACGATCCAGTCGAGGCTACTCTTCATCAGCGCTTCATCGGCCTCGCGCTTGGTGCGCGCGAAAGCAGTGTCCGCGTCAACGCCGATTGCGGAGATGTGGACAACACGCTTCACGCTTGCCTGCTCGCAGGCCCGAAAAAGCGCGATCGTGCCATCGGCGTGCACGCCCTTCACGTCGTCGCCGGCACCGTCTTGTAGAACCCCGGCGCAATTCACGACTGCATCGATACTTTTAAGATGCGGGAGCCAGTCTTTCGCTGCACTTGCCTTCGCAATATCGAGTGCGATCCAGCGAACGTTTGGATATTTTTCTGAAGAGCGTGCAACGTCGCGGCCGAGGCCGAGCACCTCGAAGCCGTCCGCGACAAGACGGGCCGTCACAGCCGAGCCGATGAAACCATAGGCGCCGGTGACGAGAACGCGCATCTAGATAAAAACGGCAAGTTTAAAACGGAATGTCGTCGTCGAGTTCGCTGCGCTTGTTGCCGCCAGCGGCTACACGTGGACGCGGTGCCGTGCCATTCGAGCCGAACTCGCTGCCGCCGTCATCGGACATACCGGCGCCGCTGCTGCGGCCATCTAGCATCGTCAGCGTGGAGTTGAAATTCTGGAGCACAACTTCTGTCGAGTAACGATCCGCGCCAGTGTCCTTGTCCTGCCATTTGCGGGTCTGTAGCGAGCCCTCGATGTAAACCTTCGAGCCCTTCTTCAGATATTGCTCGGCAATCCGGCACAGGCCTTCCGAGAAAATCACGACGCGATGCCACTCGGTCTTTTCGCGCTTCTCGCCGGTCGCTTTGTCCTTCCAGGATTCCGAAGTCGCGATACGCAAATTCGCGATCGGGCGGCCGTCATTGGTTTTGCGGATTTCCGGGTCGGCGCCGAGGTTGCCGATCAAAATCACTTTGTTGACGCTGCCTGCCATGACTACCTTCCTGTCGCTCCCGAAATTGCCGCTTGCCGCACGGCCCGGCACCCTAGCCCCGAATGGCCGCAACACCCTGTGCGTTAAGAGTTTTTCCACAGGGGTGGAACCGGACGGGGAAAACTAGCGTGTTCTTGCTATGTTCTAGTACTGAAAAACGCCTGCCGCAAGGGGATAAGTTCGCGTTTCGTGCCTGTCGTTATGGGTCATCATGAAGTTCATCTGGAGCGCGAATGTTCTCCCCGTGTTCACGGAGTTATCCGCAGCCGAAATTAACGATTGTGACGGTTTGGCAAAGGCTTACGGAACGCGATTAGCGGCGCTCCGCCTTCAGCAGCCAGTTCTCCTTGCCCTGCTTTCTGCCGGTGTCGTCGCGGAGCCGGATCAGCGAAAAGCCTCCCGCGATACGTCCGCCGCGAAGCTGAAATGCGATACGGCCATCGGCAAAGTCTTGCGCCGGATCGGAAGCCGCAGCCGGCTCCCAGGTGCCGTGATCCCAAAGCGTCTCCGCTTCGCCCTCACGAACAGGCACGTCATCCATGCGAACTGCGAGCCGCGGCTGCGAGCCAGCGCCATCGGGCGGTCCGTTCGGTACCGCCCAGCTCTTCAAAACGCCGTCGCATTCGAGGCGCAGATCGAAGTGATCGTGCCATTCCTTGCGATGCTCGATGAAGAAGCCGCGCGCATCTGCGCGACGCGCGTTCGTTTTCACGGGCGGCTTGCTGCGAAGGATTTTGCGCGGAGCGATCTTTCTCGCCGGCTTTGCGTTGGCCATGCGTCCTTCCGGATTTCATGATGCGTGTTTATGTGTCCGCAGTAACGCGCAAGCCCATGATTTTGTTCCGGAAGTTCCCACGCCGTCGAGACGGCTTGCCTTGTCCCCAGACATCGTGCCCATGCAGCGGAAGGGCTGGCGAAAGAATACCGTTCTCACTATGTTCACGCCTAGAAATCGAGATCAGATTCCCCGCCGGCGCTGCTAAATCCGCGCGCCGTCCCCATATTGCTCAGTGCCAATGACCGAAAACCTGACCAAGAAAACCGCGCGTCCCGACAGCCGCTTCATCACCATCCGCGGTGCGCGCGAGCACAATCTCAAGAACGTCGATCTGGAATTGCCGCGCGACAAGCTCGTGGTGTTCACCGGGCTTTCGGGCTCCGGCAAATCCTCGCTCGCCTTCGACACCATCTATGCCGAAGGCCAGCGGCGCTACGTGGAGTCCCTCTCCGCATACGCGCGGCAATTTCTCGAGATGATGCAGAAGCCGGATGTCGACCAGATCGATGGTTTGTCTCCGGCCATCTCCATCGAACAGAAGACGACCTCGAAGAACCCGCGCTCGACGGTCGGCACCGTCACCGAGATTTACGACTATATGCGCCTGTTATGGGCGCGCATCGGCATTCCTTATTCGCCTACGACCGGACTGCCGATCGAAAGCCAGACTATTTCGCAGATGGTCGATCGCGTACTCGCGCTGCCCGAAGGCACCAAGCTCTATCTGCTTGCGCCGGTCGCGCGCGGCCGCAAGGGCGAATACAAAAAGGAATTCGCGGAATATCTCAAAAAAGGCTTCCAGCGCGTCAAGGTGGACGGCAAGTTCCACGAGATTGCCGAAGTCCCCGCCCTCGACAAGAAGCTGAACCACGACATCGATGTCGTCGTCGACCGCGTCGTCGTGCGTGAAGAAATCAAGCAGCGTCTCGCGGAATCTTTCGAGACCGCGCTGAAACTTGCCGAAGGTCTCGCAGTCGCAGAGCGCGCCGAACCTCTTCCCGTCACGGCTAAAGACAAAGAAGGCATGAAGCGCGGGACGCAGGACGACCCGAACCGCATATTGTTCTCCGAAAAGTTCGCCTGCCCGGTTTCGGGATTCACCATTGCCGAAATCGAGCCGCGGCTGTTCTCCTTCAACTCGCCGCACGGCGCCTGCCCGGAATGCGATGGCTTGGGCGTCGAGAAGCAGATCGACCCCGATCTCGTGGTGCCCGATCCAAAGAAGTCTCTGCGCGAAGGCGCGATTGCGCCGTGGTCGCGTTCCTCTTCGCCTTATTACACGCAGACGCTGGAAGCGCTCGGCCGCAAGTATAAGTTCTCGCAAGCCGCCGCCTGGAAAGAACTTCCGAAGAAAATCCGCGACATCGTGCTCTACGGCTCCGGCGAAGACGAAGTGAAGTTTACTTACGATGACGGCACGCGCACCTTCGAGACCCGCAAGCCCTTCGAAGGCGTGGTGAATAATCTGGAGCGGCGCTACCGCGAAACCGACAGCGACTGGGCGCGCGAGGATATCGAACGCTTCTTCACTTCTGTGCCCTGCAAAACCTGCCACGGCAATCGCCTGAAGCCCGAAGCGCTGGCGGTGAAGATTCACAAAAAACACATCAGCGAAGTGACCGAGCTTTCGGTCCGCGCAGCACAAGAGTGGTTCGAGGGTTTGCCGAGCAAGCTCAACAAGAAGCAGAACGAGATCGCAGTTCGCGTGCTGAAAGAAATTCGCGACCGGCTGCGTTTTCTTGTCGATGTCGGCCTCGACTATCTCACGCTCGCACGCGCATCCGGCACGCTCTCCGGCGGCGAGAGCCAGCGCATCCGCCTCGCCTCGCAGATCGGCTCCGGCCTTACCGGCGTCTTGTATGTGCTCGACGAGCCGAGCATCGGCCTGCATCAGCGCGACAACGCGCGGCTATTAGAGACGCTGCGGCGGCTCCGCGACATCGGCAACACCGTGATCGTGGTCGAACATGACGAAGACGCGATCAAGAGCGCGGATTACCTGATCGATGTCGGCCCCGGCGCCGGCGTGCATGGCGGCAAGATCGTCGCGCGCGGCACGTATCAGGACATCATCGACGAGCCTTCAAGCCTCACCGGCAAATATCTTTCCGGCGAATTGAACGTCGAAATGCCGCTCACGCGCCGCAAGCCCGAGCGCCGCGCGCTCAAAGTCGTGGGCGCGACCGGCAACAATCTGAAAAACGTCACGGCGGAAATTCCGCTCGGCCTCTTTACTTGTGTTACCGGCGTTTCCGGCGGCGGAAAATCGACGTTACTCATCGACACGCTCTATAAGACGCTCTCGCGCCGCATCAACAATTCGTCCGAGCATCCGGCGCCGCATAAGGCCATCGAAGGCGTCGAGCATATCGATAAGATCATCGACATCGACC
>LNEZ01000031.1 GCA_001464215.1 Rhizobiales bacterium Ga0077548
CCGCGACTGGTACGCGGGCCTGCCGGAAGCCAAAGCGCGCGGCTACGGGCCGGGCCGCTTCTCGTTCAACGTTAAAGGCGGCCGCTGCGAAGCGTGCCAGGGCGACGGCGTGATTAAGATCGAGATGCACTTCTTGCCGGATGTTTACGTCACCTGCGAGGAATGCAAGGGCAAGCGCTACAACCGCGAAACACTCGACGTGTTGTTCAAGGGCGCGTCGATCGCGGACGTACTCGACATGACGGTCGAGGAAGCGCGCGACCTGTTTCAGGCGGTGCCGACGGTGCGCGACAAGCTCGAAACGCTCTCGCGCGTAGGCCTCGGCTATATTCATGTCGGCCAGCAGGCGACGACGCTATCGGGCGGCGAAGCGCAGCGCGTGAAACTCGCGAAAGAATTGTCCAAGCGCGCGACGGGCCGCACGCTTTATATTCTGGACGAGCCGACCACGGGCCTGCACTTCCACGATGTCGCGAAGCTCCTGGAAGTGCTGCATGAACTGGTGGACAGCGGCAACACGGTCGCGGTGATCGAGCATAATTTAGAGGTCATCAAGACCGCCGACTACATCATCGACCTCGGTCCCGAAGGCGGCGACGGCGGCGGCGAAATTGTTGCGACCGGCACGCCCGAAGAAATCGTGAAAGAAAAGCGCAGCTATACCGGACAGTTCCTGAAGCCGGTGCTGGAGCGCGACAAGGCGTTACGCGCGAAGCGACCGAAGGTGCGGGCGGCGGAGTAAGGATTAGCAGAAGCGCTGAAACACATTGAGCAAAAGTATTTCAATGTGATGGGCGACAGCGTTAGGTCCGATTTTCAGAGAGCTCGGATGACCACATCCGTTTCTTAATTTCAGGCACTTATGCAGTTCTTCTTTTACGTTCTTGCCGATCAAAGAAATCGCTACGAGCCGATCCAGAAAATCGTACTCTTTCATCGCACCTAAGTCGTCAGACGTTTTTGCCGGCTTCCAGCGCGTATCGACGCGCGCTGCCTCGTCATTGAACGCTTTTAGATTTTGCTTTTTAAGTACTTCGTTTTTGAGAACATGAACGGCAGCAAGCCATGACATGACAACGGCCGAGCGATGAAATCCAAGCTCGTGACATTGAACGGCCTCTTCCACGAACGCTTTGGTCTCTTCGTCCGTGACCTTGAGAAGTAGCGCACGCAAGTCTGTCGCAACCTGAGCGGCCGCGACACTCGCCTTCCCGTAGCCCAAAGTTCGCAGATGTCGCCTGCCTAAGTCCGTTAATTCCCAGCCCGCATTGGTATTGATGGCCAAGCCGTTCGTGCGCCCCAGCAGTTGCGACACATTCCATCCAGTCGCGACACGAAGACCCGCGTCCGTGGCCCGCAACTTTATTTGCTGAACGTGCGCAGGCCCATCGAAGGACGCCAAAACGAACAAAAGCTTTTCGTCTTTCTTTAGTGGGCGATGAAGCCAAGTCTTTAGCTCTTCAACCGTTAGCAAGCTTGGCCTCTAAACTCTGCTTTTCTTTCATCGACAGTGCGTAGGTGTCAGCAGCGACCAAGCGCAAGCGATCGGCCTTCGTCAGACTGGCCAGATACTTGGTGAGATTGTTAATGAACGTCTCTTTGAAATAAGCGGGCGCAGTCCGCATCTCATCAATAATTTCCTGTCGGGAAAATTGCATTTTGCCTTTTACAAAGTGCAGATGTGCTGCGGCAGCCACCGCCAAATCCGGCCCCGACTTTGTCTGCGTAAGAGTGGCGATAGTATCGGTCGAGAGGCCGCCGATCTGATTTTTTGCATTTAATCCTGTGCTGCCAACACCCGGCTTCGGAATAGAACCTCCTCCACCTAACTCTAGCGCGGACTTGAGCGTCTGCAGTAAGCCGTCCTGCAAATAATCTTTCGGACCTTCATACTCAATTTCAATTTCGCCCAACTTCACTCGAATTTTTGCACTCTCGATGGTCATTCTAAATTCTCCTCAAGATAATAACGTCAATCCAGTAAATGGGCACGCCCACGAGCTTATTGCGCAAGCTGCGACACGAGTGAAGCGCCGTACTTCAAACCTGGGGCGGTGAGAATCCACCCCTTGTCTTTCGTGCCCGCGAACTCGCTACCTTTCATGTACTTTGCATGATTGGTCTGGTCGTAAATTCCAAGTTTCTCGCATAGCGCTCGCGCTTCCTTGTCGTCAAAATTTGCTAAGCCAGTAGCGAGAAATTTGGCCACGCCAAACAGCACATATGCGCTCCTAACCCTCTCTCTATTATTCTTTCCCGGCACCTCAGCTGCGATCAATTCAAACCCTTCGTCGCCGCGATGAAAGACTTGCTCTAACTGATCTACGGACAGACCATTTTGCTTTATCCAAGATTGCGTCCGAGCGGGCAGATCAGAAACATCCCCCTCAAATCCGGGGGATTGGACTTTCGATGCGACAGCCGTCTCCCCCAGTAAGGTCATCGACGCATTCACAACGCGATGACGCTCCTCAGAAGACAAATCCTCTAGTGCAGCGACAACCTCTTTGACGATATCGGCAATGTTCTTTCCGGCCATAATTCACTCTCCCTATCCGCCGACATAAGCCCAGCGCTTCTCTTGGCGCACGCGCCGAAGCTCCTTCCGGCGAACCAGCCGCAGCATCAGTGGAGACAGAGTAGTCACCGGGTAAATGTGGCCCCTCTCCTTCAACGCCAACCCGACGGCGCTCAACTCCCTCGGCTCACGAAAAAAGCCTTCGTCGATAAGCTCTCCGATCAGGTTCATCGGCGCCGACTTTCGCCTCGGCTGGCGCACCTGCTCGGGAGTGGACGCAGGCATTGGCCCACTCTTGCGCACCCCCAATCGCACCAACAGGGCCGCAACTTCGTCCCCCTGCCCCTCGATTGTAACCGTCGCACCCTCTGGGGTCGTCATCACCGCTCTCGCCATTTCGCTCCCCGTATGCCTGACTGTCGCTAATACTAATTCCGTCGTTGTCGAACATACTAGGAACATCTTTTGTGATAGTCAATGCTATACCTTTCAGTGATAAAATCGACATTTTCCACCATTTACGGGATGATAGATATTCTCAGTGTCTACAACTGGTGCTGCTTGATCAGACTAAGCGTTCGTGGGCCGCCTGACCCGCACCTTGACTGAGGTGTTTTGCGGCAGGCGCTCGTTCTGCCAATCCATATTCGCCAAAACTGCAATAAATGCAGCAAATAAAGGGATTTCAGACTGCGATATGAAGAGGTGTCTAGTCGATCGCTGCATTCGATCTTTTCCGTCGAGGTGCGGCGCGGCGCGACCCACCGGCTCTTAGATACGCCGGGTTCTCACTTTCTCTGCACGATGGGGATAATCAAACTTTTGAATCCCCAAATTTTCAGTTCTACCAACCACTTCCCCTCGCCCTCGAAAAACTTATCCCCGCCCCTTCGCACGCACTTAGAGTCCGCCTCGTCTCGGCCTGAGATGCTAGAGCCGGTAATCCGGTTTTTAGTTGAGGGGCGCGTCGCGCGGCGTGACCGATGTCGCGGGCCGGGAGCGGTGGCTGTGTGCGAGACGTAACGCATCTCGTTATGCGCGAATGGGGCAAGCCCCAAGCGCCCTTTGTTGGGCGCGAATGGGGTAAACCCCACGCGCGTTACACAGCGGCTGAAGTCGCCTGGTTCCGGCGAGCCTGCCGCTCGCCACAGGGCCTTCCTCTGGCGGTTTCGTTCGGGCGTGTGCCAACACGTTGGACGGCGAAACCGAGAAGGTCCGCCAGCGGAGGATAGCTTGGTCAGTCCTCCGGGGATCATGCGAAGGAAAGCTGTAACCCACTGCGTGAAGTTTTTACTTGGCACGAATGGCGTAAACGCCAAGCGTGCCGGGACGCTGGAGGATGTTTCAGCCTTCGCGGCGACGACAATTCATCTGCACTCTCTACCTTTTCGTGCAGATGGCCGTGGAGGACGGAAATCCTCCGGCGTCCCCGCCGCCCTTTCTAATCTCGGGCAGCGCGACTTTGTTTTGCGCGAATGGGGCAAGCCCCAAGCGCGCTTGAAAATCCGGCTCGAACGGGCGCGGGGCGCGTCCGCGCGCCAGTACACTTTCTGCACTAGTGGCGGTAGCCTCGCCTGTGGTCTGAAGCACCGAAGCTACTATTCGTCATACGGAGCACCTCATGAACACCGAACAGGTCGGCGCAGCCACGGCAGACAATTCCATCCCAATCGAGGCGTGGAATACAATCCTGTTCGAGAAGTTCACCCGCTTCAAATGGGTGATGACGACAGGGCTGTCGTCGCATAGCGACGAATTCTTTCGCCAGCATCCCTACCCCACAGGCGCACGCGTGCTCGACATCGGTTGCGGCTGGGGTGACACCGCGCAACTGATCGGCAAGCAGGTTGGCCCCGGCGGCAACGTTGTCGGCATCGACTGCGCGGCGAATTTTATCGACGCGGCAAGCGCGGACGCAAAGGCGGCCGGTGCGACAAACGTATCCTTCGCAACCGCCGACGTGCAGACCGACGACCTGAAAGGGCCTTACGATTTCGCGTTCTCGCGCTTCGGCACCATGTTCTTCAATATGCCGGTGCCGGCGCTGCGCAACATCAAGAATGCGCTGCGCCCCGGCGGCGAACTCGCCATGATCGTGTGGCGTAAGCGCGAGGACAACGCCTGGATTCACGATGCGGAGATGCTGGTGCGGAAACTTGTACCGGTCGTCTCGCACGACGAAACATCCCAGGTGCATTGCGGGCCGGGGCCGTTCTCCATGGCCGGTGCCGACATGGTGAGCGATATGCTGCGCATCGCGGGTTTCGAGCGCGCGAACTTTCAGCGCTTCGATAGCGACATCTGCGTCGGCAAAACGATCGACGATGCCGTGGCCTTTGCAATGGCCATCGGCCCTGCCGGGGAAATCATCCGGCTCGCCGGCGACGAAGGGTTAAGGCGGAAGGATCAAGTCATCGCAGCACTTGGAAAGACATTCGCGCCGCATCTTCGCGCAGACGGCGTCTGGCTCCCATCAAGCAGCTGGTTCGTGACGGCAAAGCGGCCGGGGCATTGATCCGTTATACCGCCTTCGTAATTCCGCCGTCGATCTGGATGTTCTGCCCGGTAATATAGGCCGAGCGCTCGCTGGCGAGGAACGAGATCAGTTCCGCAATTTCTTCCGTCTTGCCGTAGCGGCCCATCGGAATGCGCGCTTTCCATTCCGGCTTCTCGGCGAGGCTGTCGATGAAACCCGGCAGCACGTTGTTCATCCGGATATTCGCTGCTGCGAATTTATCCGCGAACAATTTGGTGTACCCGATCAATCCTGCGCGAAACACGCTCGACGTCGGAAACGCCGGATCTGGCTCAACGGCCGCGAAGCTAGAAATATTCACGATCGAGCCGGACTTCTGCTTTTCCATCACCGGCACCACGAGCCTTGTCGCGCGCACCACGCAGAGAAAATAAACTTCCATCGCCTTGTGCCAGTCGTCGTCCGACAAATCGAGAATGCCGCCGCGCGGGCCGTGCGCGGCACTGTTCACCAAAACATCGACGCGGCCCCAGCGCGTCAGCGCACCATCGACGAGCTTTTTCAGATCATCGTTCGACTGGTTGGAGCCGGTGACGCCGAAGCCGCCCAGTTCTTTCGCGAGCGCCTCGCCCTTGCCCGACGACGACAGGATCGCGACATGAAATCCGTCGGCGGCAAGCCGCTTCGCCGCTCCCGCGCCCATGCCGCTGCCGCCCGCGGTGATGACCGCCACTTTGTTGTCGCTCATTATAGTTTCCTTACAATCCGCGCCGTTTCTTTTCGGCGTCATCCCAAGCGGTGAGCGCCTGATAATCCGGCACGAATCCGAGACCCTTCTGCGCGTCGGACGAAATCACGGTCTGCGAGGTCACGACATCGACCAGCGCGGGCGCGTTCTTCATTGCGCGCTCGAGCGCGGGTTTCAGCTCTGCGGGCTTCGTCACGCGCTCGCTATGCAAGCCCATCGCCTTCGCCATCCCGGCATAATCGGAATGACGCAGCGTGGTGCCGACGACGCGGCCGCCGTAATTCATTTCCTGATCCAGCCGCTCGATATTCCAGGCGGCGTTGTTCGAGATAATGAACACACATTTCGCGCCGTGACGCACGGCGGTATCGATCTCCATCGCGTTGATGCCGAAAGCGCCGTCCCCGTTCACCGAGATTACCTGCCGATCCGGCTGTGCCAGCGAAGCCGCGACGGCAAACGGCACGCCGACGCCGAGACAACCAAACGCACCCGCATCCATATAGGTACGCGCCTGCAAGCCGGTCCGGGCGAAGCTGAGCAAATCGCCGCCGTCGGCAATCGCGATGTAATCGGGATCGGCAAGTTCGGCGATTACATCGAAGATCGCCTGCGGATGCACCTTGCCGTCGTCGCCGGTCTGTGGACCCTTGTTAGTCTTCGACTTGGCGACACGCTCCTTATGTTTGGTGCGCAGACCATCTGCCCATGGTTTGTCGATACTGGACTCGCGATTACCTGCAACATCGCACATCGCTTTCAGCGCGAGCGGAACGCTGGCGAGGATTTCGGGCTGGCCGCGGCGGTTGTCGATCAACTCGCCCGGCGCATCCGAAAGACGAATGAATTTAGCGTGCGGAAAAACGGCGGGCGAACCATAGCCGGTCTGGTAATCGAGCTTGCGGCCGATCAGAAGTACGACATCAGCATCCGTCATCGCCTGCGCGCGCACGGCGGCGGCGCTCGATGGATGATCGGCCGGCACGAGCCCGCGGCTCTCCTGTGTATCGAGATAGAGCGCGCCGGTGGCATCCAGCAGGCGGACCAATTCCTTGTCCGCGCCACGCGCGCCACGTCCAGTAAAGACGAGCGGACGCTTCGCACCCCACAGCGCATCGACCGCCTGTTTGATCGAGACGGGGTCGGGCAGCATCGCGCGGGGCTTTTTCGGTGCCATCCATTCGTCGAGCACAAGATTTTTAGGAACGCTTGTACGCAGCACATCCGTCGGAATTTCGAGATAGACCGGCCCCGGCTCCCCGTTGTCGCCCATGGCGCGAGCGACGCCTTCGTCGAATTCGCGGATCACCTGATCGGCGACGCGCAGCGTCCGCGCCGTGCGGCAAACGGGCTTGAGCAAATCGATATGCGGAATGTCCTGCAACGGTCCCATGTTAGCCTGCGGACGAGACGTGCAGCCGCCAATGAGCAACACGGGAATGCGCGCGAGATGCGCGTTGCACATCGCCGTCACGGTGTTCGTGACGCCCGGCCCCGCCGTCACCATCGCGACCCCGAAACCGCCCATCAATTCGGTATGTGCGTGCGCCATGTGTACGGCGGCGCCTTCGTCGCGCACGTCGATGATGCGAATCCCCTGCCGCGCGACGAAATCCCAGATCGGCTGGATATGCCCACCCTGCAGACCGAAAATGCGGTCGACGCCACGCGCTTTCAGGAACCGTGCGATCCAGGCGGCGCAGGCTGTCTCGTCGGCGTTCAGATCGAGCGTCGGCGTTTTCTTGTTCATGTCCGCTCCTATACTTTCCCAGACAGCCGCTCCCGCAGGATGCGGTGCTGTATCTTCCCGGTCGCGGTGCGCGGCATCTCGCTTTCCGCGATCAAGCTCACGGAACGCGGCCGCTTGTAGCCTGCGATCTTGTCGCGGCTCCACTCCATGATTTCGCTTTCGCTGAGCGCGGCGCCGTCGTGGGCGATCACGACCGCATGGACCCGCTCGCCCCATTTCGGATCGGCAACGCCGATCACAGCAACGTCTTTAATTTTCGGATGGCCGCCGAGCATCGACTCCACCTCAGACGGATATACGTTCTCGCCGCCGGAAATCACCATGTTGCTCTTGCGGTCAACGAGGTGGATGAAACCGTCATCGTCGCGGCGCGCGAGGTCGCCTACCGTACAGTAGTCCCCGCGAAAAGCCTCGTCCGTTTTCTGCGGCATTTTCCAGTAACCATCGAAGGTCTGCGCGTTGCAGGAATACAATTCACCCGGCTCGCCATCGGGCACTTCGTTTCCCTCGGCATCGAGGATCTTGATTCGCTGAGAGCCAACAGTTTCGCGCCCAACAGAGCCAAGCTTCGAAAACTGTTCTTTGGGGTGCAGCATTGTCACCCAGCCGCACTCCGTAGAACCATAGAGTTCAAACAATCCGGTGTTGCGGAAATACTCCATGACCTCGCGCTTCGTATCTGCACGAGCCGGCGCCGATGAAATCATCATCTTGGTGACGGCATCCACATTGTACTTAGCGCGGGTCTGCGCTGAGAGCGCGAGCATCATGATGTAGTGCGTCGGCACCAGAGACGTGAAGGTCGATCCGTTCTCCGAAAGCGTCCGCACGAGCTCCTCCGGGTCGATGCTTTTCCGGTTGTAGACGGTCACACGCGCGCCGGTGCCGAGAAAGGCGCCGAAGAAAAAAAGCGAGTTGGCGTGGCACATCGGCATGACCAGCAGCGCGGAGTCGTCTGTCCGCACGCTCAGCTCCGACTGCGTCACCAGTGCAATCATCGAGCTCGCGCGATGCGAGCGGATTGCGCCCTTGGGTTCTCCGGTCGTGCCGGACGTGTACATATAGGCCCAGGGATCGGCCGCGTCGGCCCTCATCTCCGGAACCGTATCCCGCGCATTCGCAAGTAACTCCTCGTAGTCCCGATACTCGCCCGCGGCACGCGCCTTGCCGAAGCAGATATAGTTCTTGTTCGGCACTGATAGCTCGGCGCGAACGGTTTCGAGCACGGCAGTCAACTCGTCCTGCACAATCACCGCGCGTGCTTCGCAGTTCTCGGCGATGTACCGGATTTCGGGGCCGACAAGGCGGAAATTGATCGGCACCATCACGAGCCCGGCAAAGGCCATGGCGGCGTAGATCTCCAACCACTCAATGCAGTTATAGGCGAGCACGGCCACGC
>LNEZ01000032.1 GCA_001464215.1 Rhizobiales bacterium Ga0077548
CGGACAAATAGTTGACTCCGTCAAGTATACGGGCGATGCTGCCGGGATGCCCAAGGCAAGCCTGAAGCGCATCGACGCCGTCCGCAATTTCAATCGCGCTTATACCCGCAGGCTTGGCGTGCTCGACGAGGGCTTCCTCGATACGCAGTTTTCGCTGACCGAAGCGCGCGTGCTGCACGAGCTTTCCGAGGGCGAAAAAACCGCGAGCGAAATATGCCGCACGCTCGGTCTGGACCCCGGCTATCTGAGCCGCATGCTGGATCGCTTCGCAAAAGCGAAACTTATTTCACGCAGCAGCTCGGCGGAAGACGCCAGAAGTATTCTCGTTACGCTCACGCGTCTCGGATATTCGGCCTATGCGCCGCTGGAGGGGCGCTCTCGCGATCGCGTGGGCGAAATGCTCGGTACGCTTCCATCGAGCGGGCAGGCACAACTCCTCGATGCGATGAAAGCCGTTGCGGTGCTGACGGGTGCGGAAAATGCTTCTCCGAAAATTTCCCTGCGTAGCCATCAGGCTGGCGACATGGGTTGGATCACCATGCGTCACGCGGTGCTTTACGACGAAGAGTATGGCTACGGCCCGCTATTCGAGGCTCTGGTCGCGGATATCTGCGCGGAGTTTCTGAACAACTATCAACCGAAATGGGAGCGCTGCTGGATCGCGGAATTAAACGGCGTGCCTGTAGGTTCGGTCTGCCTCGTGCGCGCGGACGCTAGAACCGCGAAGCTGCGGCTGATGTTTCTGGAGCCTTGGGCGCGCGGAAAAGGTATCGCGCAAAAACTCGTCGACGAATGCGTCGCCTTCGCGCGAAAGCGCCGCTACGAAAAAATCATGCTCTGGACGCAGAGCGAACTGATCGCCGCGCGCAAACTTTATGCGCGCGCTGGCTTTAAACTCATTGCCACGAAGCCACACGCGGACTTCGGCAAGAAGCTCTTTGGCGAGACGTGGGAATTAAAACTTTAGTGTCCGTTTTCCTTGACCCACATCTTCTTGGCTAACGGTCCAGTGTCTCCGTCTTCCTCCACGTAATAAACTTCGGTGCCGCGAACGAGATAATCGAAGCTGCCGGAGAGAATAGAGTTGCGGTGAAAGTAAAGGAGCGAGCCGTCTTTGTTCAAAAGGTAGCCGTAGTCCTGGAGCGGGTAAATTTCCGCAACCTGGCCGAAGAAACGCTCTTCGCCGCCTTCGGCTTGTACGCGCCCGTTCGACTTGCGTATTTCCTTGATGTCCTGAAGACGGCGCTCGGCAATGCGGAATGCTTCGTGAATGGCGTTGCTCAAGTCCGGCGTCTGGAACTTGCGCTGCAGATGATCGGGCTCGTGCGCGACCACTACATTGTTATACCCCGGAATTCCCAATTCGATCCGCACAACCGGCGGGATGCTGTGATTGTCGTTGTCCGCGCGCCGGTCCACGCGCACGCGGCAGGATGTAATGCGGTCGTAAATTTCCTCGAGGTCCGCGACATGCGCGCGAATGACCTCGTCGGCGGCCTGAGACTTGTCGATGTTATGATAGGAAATCTCGAGGGGAACTTGCATGCTTCACTCCACCATTCTTGCCCCGAAAGGATAAAAACGTGAAGGCGCAGTTGGTTCCGCTCTCTAGCCTGGCCGATCGTCGCGGGTGATCAACCGCGCGCCGCGCTGGTAAGTGACGTAGCTCCAGAGCCAGGTCATCGCGACCATCAGCCGGTTCCGGATGCCGATCAGAAAATAAATGTGCGCGACCGACCAGAACAGCCAGCCAATAAAGCCGGTCAGCTTCAATTTATTCAATTTTACGACCGCGGATTTCCTGCCAATGGTCGCAAGATCGCCTGCGTGTTTGTACACGAAGCGAGCTGGCGAGGCTTTTCCCGCGATGCGCGCTGTGATCAGCCTGCCGGCATATTTTCCCATCTGCTTCGCCGCGGGTGCGATTCCGGGGATAGTCGTTGCAAGTGCCGCGGTATCGCCAACCGCGAAAATTTCCGGATGCCCCGGCACCGAGAGATCGTCGTTCACTTTAATCCGGCCCGCGCGGTCGGCTTCCGCGCCTAGCCAAAGTGCCGCGTCGGAAGCTTTCACGCCCGCCGCCCATACCACCGCTTCGGATTCGATCTTTCTCTCGCCGAGCGAAACCCCGTCACGGCGCACATCCGTCACCATGGTTGATGTCATCACCTCGACGCCCATCCTGCGCAGCGATTTATCCGCATAAGCGGAAAGATCTTCGGGGAAGGAGGGGAGAATACGCGGCCCGGCTTCGATCAGGAGAATGCGCGCGGCGCGCGGGTCGATATTGCGGAAGTCGAACCGCAGCGTCTGTCGCGCGATCTCGGCGATGGCGCCCGCCATTTCCACACCGGTCGGCCCGCCGCCGACGATCACGAAGGTGAGAAGCCGCTTCCGGTCCGCTTCGTTCTGCGCAAGCTCTGCGCGCTCGAAGGAAAGCAGCACGCGGCTTCTGATCTTGGTGGCGTCGGTGAGTGTCTTTAATCCCGGTGCCGCGTTCTGCCAGTCGTCATGGCCGAAATAGGAATGCGTGACGCCGGTCGCGATCACGAGATAGTCGTAGGGAAGCTCGATGGTATCCGCGCGCACCACGCGCGCCTTGGTGTCGATGCTTTTGATTGCACCCAACATCACGCCCGCGTTTTCCTGCTTGCGCAGAATGCTGCGCACCGGCCAGGCGATGTCGGCTGGCGAAATGACGGCAGTCGCGACTTGATAGAGCAGCGGCTGGAAGGTGTGGTGATTATGCCGGTCGATGACGGTGATGTCGGCGTCGGTTTTTCGCAGCGCGCGGGCAGCTTCGAGACCGCCGAAGCCCGCGCCGATGATGACGATCTTCGGCTTCGTGCTGGCTGGTGTCATCGCGTGCCTTTCTACTTCGGCTTCTTCTTCACTTTCGCCCGTTTCAGGTGCTCGTCAAGCCGCGGCATGATCTCCACGAAATTGCACGGTTTGTTGCGAAGATCGAACTGGTGAACGAGAATTTCGTCCCACGCATCGCGGCAGGCGCCGGGCGAGCCCGGCACGCAGAAGATAAAGGTGGAGTTCGTCACACCCGCGGTGGCGCGGCTCTGGATCGTCGAAGATTTGATCTTCTCGTAAGAGACGCGATGAAAGACGGCGGAAAATCCGTCCATCCGTTTTTCGAATAGCGGTTCCACCGCTTCAGGCGTGACATCGCGTCCGGTGAAGCCGGTGCCGCCGGTCGTGATCACCGCGTCGATCTTTTTGTCCTTGATCCAGCCGCGCAGTTTCGTGCGGATCGCGCGCACATCGTCTTTCACGAGCGCGCGTGCGGCGAGCTTGTGGCCCGCCGCCTCGATGCGCTCCGCAAGCAGATTGCCGGATTTGTCCTCGGCAAGTTTGCGCGTGTCCGAAACCGTCAGCACCGCGAAGCTGACCGGAACGAACGGCTTTTCATCCACGGCGAAAACTCTAGATCGCGCCGGCCGCGAAGGTGTTGCAGCGGTTCACGTCGCCGGTCTGAAATCCGGTTTGGAACCATTGCTTGCGCTGCGCCGCCGAGCCGTGCGTGAAACTGTCGGGCACCACCGCGCCTTGCGAGCGCCGTTGCAACGTATCGTCGCCGATCGCGCTTGCGGTTTGTAACGCCGCATCGACGTCACCCGGATCGAGGAAGGCTTGCTTCTTCTGCTGGCGGTTCGCCCAGACGCCTGCGAAGCAATCCGCCTGCAATTCGACGCGCACCTGCATCTGGTTGCGCTCGCGCTGGCCCATGCCGCGTTGCGCCTGCTGCACCTTCGGCAGAATACCGAGGATGTTCTGCACATGATGGCCGACCTCATGCGCGATCACATAGGCTTGCGAAAATTCGCACGTCTTCGAGCCGGCCGGGCACGCGTTCAGTTTGCGCTGCAAGTCCTGGAAGAAAGATGTGTCGAGATAGACCGCCTGTTCCGGCGGACAGTAGAACGGACCCATCGCGGATTGCGCGTAGCCGCAGGCCGAGTTCGTAGCGCGGCTGAAAATGACGAGGCGGGGCGCACGATAGCGCTGGCCGGATTCTCCGAAAATTTCCGCCCAGCGGTCTTCGGTCGATCCAAGCACGCCTGCAACGAAACGGCCGAGCTCGTCGGTCGGCGGTCCTTTTTTGCGTACCGGCGCCTGATTGGGAATCTGCCGCTCATAGCCGGAAGGATTCTGGCCTTGCGTCATCTCGATGCCCGTCAAGATTACGCGTGGGTCAATGCCGATCGCCCAGGCGATCAGGCCAACGATGATGATGGTGCCGATCCCCATGCCGCCGGGCCCGCTCGGCAGCGGAAAGCCCGGTCCCGCGAGCGGACCGTCGCCAGTGCGGTCTTCGACATTGTCGCTTTGGCGGAAATCGTCCCAACGCATCTTCTTTGCCTCCAGCCGCGGATTAAAAGGCCCGCTCTTGCAGCTATCTGTTAGCGCGATTGTGGCCGACCTGTGGGTTTGCCGCAAATGCCCGTCCTTGTAAGTAAAACAGGCAAGAATCGCCTATCCTCTTACGGCACGATCAATTCGCTTGTTTGTCTGAAGTTCCGCATGACCACGCTACGCACCGGACCGACTTTCGCACGCGAGACTGAAGCAATTCGCCGCGGCGTTATGCCGGTTGCGGGTTGTGACGAAGCGGGCCGGGGACCGCTCGCAGGACCGGTGGTCGCGGCAGCAGTCATTCTCGATCCTTTGCGCATTCCCGAAGGCCTCAACGATTCGAAGAAGCTCACCGCCGCGCGCCGCGAGCGTCTGTTCGACGAAATCTGCGCCAGCGCGGAAATTGCGATTGCGGTCGCGCCGCCTGCGCGCATCGACCGCGACAACATCTTGCAGGCGAGTCTCTGGGCACTGGCGCAGGCCGTGCGTGCGCTCGCGTCGAAACCGAAGCTCGTTTTCGTCGATGGGCGCGACCGCTTAAAGCTCGAGTGCGAGAGCGTCCCGGTGATCGGCGGCGACGGCATCGTCGCGTCGATTGCGGCTGCGTCCATACTAGCCAAGGTCACGCGCGACCGGCTGATGACGCAGCTCGGCTTTGCTTTTCCCGATTATGGCTTCGAGAAGCACAAAGGCTACGGCACCGGATTGCATTGCGAACGTCTCGCGCAGTTCGGCGCGACCCCGCATCACCGCAATTCCTTTGCACCGGTACGGGCGGCCAGCGGAAACTGAAACTGCCGCTCAGTGATAGCCTTCGCCTTCGCGGATTTTGCCGCGGAAGATCCAGTAAATGAAAACCGTATAGCCGATCAGGATTGGGAACATGAACAGCGTTCCCACGAGTGCGAAGAGCTGGCTCGCTGGCACTGCCGCGGTCTGCCAAATATCGAGCTCGGGCGGCACGAGATAGGGAAAATTCGAGATCACCAGCCCCGAATAGCCCATGAAGAAAAGTGCGATGGCGCAAAGAAACGGCAGCGTATCGTTTCCTTTACGCAGCCAGTGCCAGCACAAGTAAGAAAGCAGTGCAGTCACGAACGGCACCGGCCAGAAATAAAGGAAGTTCGGCAACGTGAACCAGCGCTCGGCAATCCGCGTATGCGCGAGCGGCGTCCAGAGCGAAACGACCGCCATGAAGAAGAGCACCGCGTAGAGCGCGACCATCGCTTGACTGCGCGCGTGCTTCGCGACGCTTCCTTCTGTTTTCATAATCAGCCAGGTCGCGCCCAGGAGCGCGTAACCCGCGACCATTGCAAGCCCGCACATCAGGTTAAACGGTGTCAGCCAGTCGAAGCTGCCGCCCGCATATTGCGTGCCCTGTATCTTCACGCCGCTCACCATGCCGCCGACGATGATGCCCTGCATGAAAGCGGCGACAGTCGAGCCGCCGGCAAAGGCGAGGTTCCAGAGAAACTTGCTGGTCTTCGCAATCCAGCGGAACTCGAACGACACCCCGCGCAATACGAGCGCGAGCAGCATCAAGGTCACCGGCAGATAGAATGCCGGCAACAGGATCGCATAGGCGACCGGAAAAGCGACCAGCAATCCCGCGCCGCCGAGCACGAGCCATGTCTCGTTGCCGTCCCAGAACGGCGCGACCGTATTCATCATCAGGTCGCGCTCCGCTTCTTCCTTCGCAAAAGGAAACAGGATGCCGATGCCGAGATCGAATCCGTCGAGCACGACATACATCGCGACCGCGAAGCCGATCACGACTGCCCAGATCAACGGGAGATACCATTCCATCTAGACCTCCTGTTTCGGAACGGTGCGCTCGAACGAAATCATGACTGGTTGTCCGCGGCGGCGCTCATCGGACGGTTCGCCACGCCCTTCTTGATCGTGCCGCCTTCACCGACGATGGGCCCCTTAACGATCAGCCGGTTGATGTAATAGATGCCCATCGAGAACACGATGGCATAGACCGCGACGTAAAGAATAAGTGTGGTGAGCACCATGTTGCCCGCGACCGGAGAAATTCCGTCAGCGGTGCGAAAGATGCCGTGCACGAGCCAAGGCTGCCGCCCTTGTTCCGTGACCATCCAGCCCGCGATGACTGCGACAAATCCCATCCACCAGGTGTGCTGCATCGGGAGCAGGTACCAGCGCGTGTCGAACAGCTTTTTCCGCCACCACAGGAACACGCCGAAGATCGAGGAAGCGATCATGAAGAGGCCGATGCCGACCATGATGCGGAACGAGAAGAATACGCTCTTTACCGGCGGCCGCTCGCTGGCCGGAACACTCTTCAGCCCCGGAAACAGTCCGGTCGTGGAGTGCGTGAGCACGAGCGACGCGCCGTAGGGAATCGAAATCTCGAAGAGATTCTTTTCGTTCTTCTCGTCCGGCCACGCGAACAGGACGAGCGCGCCGGGCTTGGAGCCGTCCCAATGCGCTTCCATCGCGGCGACTTTGATCGGCTGATGCTTCAGCGTATTCAGGCCGTGCTGGTCGCCGATGAAAAGCTGCAAGGGTGCCACGATCGCGGCAAAGGCCACGCCCATGCGCAGCATGGTCTTCGCTTCGTCGAGAAATTTGCCCGCGAGCAGGTAACGTGCGCCGACCGCGAGCACGACGAAAGAGGTCGTTAGATACGCGGCTGTCGTCATGTGCGCGAGACGATAGGGGAAGCTCGGATTAAAAATAATCGCGAGCCAATCGACCGGGACCGCGATTCCATTCTGGATCGCGTGCCCCTGCGGTGTGTGCATCCAGCTATTCGCCGCGAGAATCCAGAACGCCGACATCAGCGTGCCTGCCGCCACCGCGATGCAGGAGAAAACGTGCAGCGGCTTCGGCACCCGGTCCCAGCCGAACAGCATGATGCCGAGGAAGGTGGCTTCGAGAAAAAACGCGGTCAGCACTTCGTAACCCATCAAGGGTCCGATGATGTTGCCTGCGAATTCAGAGAATCGGCTCCAGTTCGTGCCGAACTGATAGGACAGCACGATGCCGGACACGACGCCCATCGCGAAAGAAACCGCGAAAATCTTGGTCCAGTAGCGGGCGAGCCGGTGGTAATGCTCGCGCCCCGAATAGAGCCACATCACTTCTAGCGTCGCGATATAGGCCGACAAGCCGATCGTGAAGGTCGGGAAGATAATGTGGAACGTGATCGTGAAGGCGAACTGGATTCGCGCCAGCAGCAGCGGATCGATTTCCATGAGCGAGGCCCCGCGGTCGATTGCTGTCTAAGTTGTAAGCATTCTAACGCCGGTCCGGCTTCATGTCTCTGCGGCTTAAGTGCTTTTTAGTTCCGCGCCGCAACGCGGCACGCTTATTTCGTGCGGTGGACAAGTCCCCGGTCCCTGAGCCGGCAATTCTACAAAGGGCTATTCTCCACATCAGCGTGTCCAGATTCGTTTCTGGATTCTACGTGGGGGTACTTATGGCAAAGAAAGCAGCAAAGGCTCGTTCTGCCGGCCGGAGGACCAAGCCGTCCGGCTTCGAGAACTGGCTCGACAATTATTTCGGCATCGGCGCGAACGGCTCGACCATCCGCACCGAGATCATCGCGGGCTTCACAACGTTTCTCACGATGGCCTACATCATCGTGGTGAACCCGCAGATCCTCGCGAAAGCGGGAATGCCGCAAGGTTCGGTTTTCGTGGCGACCTGTCTTGCTGCCGCGGTCGCGACCGCGGTCATGGGTCTCTACGCAAAATATCCGATCGCGCTTGCGCCCGGCATGGGCCTGAACGCCTTCTTCGCTTTCACCATCGTGCTGACCTACAAATATACGTGGCAGCAGGCGCTCTGGGCGGTGTTCCTCTCCGGCGTGCTGTTCTTCCTCGTCTCGGTGTTCCGGGTCCGCGAATACATCATCAATGCGATACCGATGAACCTGAAGCTCGCGATCTCGGCTGGCGTCGGCCTGTTTCTCGCGATCATCGCGCTCGAAAACTCGGGTCTTGTCGTCGATCATCCGGCGACACTGGTGACGCTCGGCAAGCTCGATCCGCGGCTTGCGGCTTCATGGCCCGCACTGCTTGCGGTGTTCGGCTTTATTCTGATCGCGGCGCTGAATTACCGGAAGATTCCGGGCGCCACCATCATCGGGATGCTGATCGTTGCCGCGATCGGCATTCCCCTCGGGCTTACGAGCTATAACGGTATCGTGTCGTTGCCGCCGTCGATCGAGCCGACGCTGTTCAAGTTCGACTGGTCGCGCACGTTCGAGTTCGATCGACGTGTTCGACAATGCCGGCACGCTGATCGGCGTCACGCATCGCTCGGGCCTCTTGGACAAGAAGGGCAACCTGCCGCGCATGAAGCAGGCGCTGATCTCCGACAGCTTTGCCGCGATGTTCGGCTCGGCGGTCGGCACCTCGACCACCACGAGTTATATCGAAAGTAGCGCGGGTGTCGCTGCCGGCGGCCGCACGGGTCTCACGGCCGTCGTCGTTTCGATCCTGTTCCTGCTTGCGCTGTTCTTCTCGCCGTTGGCCGCTTCGATCCCGGCGTATGCCTCGGCTGCGGCCCTTCTCTTCGTTGCGGCGATCATGGCGCGTGGCCTGGCCGAGATGAATTGGGACGACGTCACCGATTACGCGCCGGCAATCGTCTGCGCGGTCTCGATGCCGCTCACATACTCGATTGCGACCGGCATCGGTCTCGGCTTCATCACCTATGTGCTGATCAAGATTTTCGCGGGCAAGGAAAAGGAAGTGACGCCGGCGCTGTTCGTGCTCGCAATTCTGTTCGCGCTGAAATTCGCGTTCACCTGATCGCGAAGACGGAGAAATAAAGCGGCGGCTTTTGGTAGGAAGCCGCCGTTTTTTATTGCGTGAGCGCTTTTTTAACGGCGAGTAAATCCTGCCACGCGAGCTTCTTGTGCGCGGGCGAGCGCAACAAGTACGCCGGGTGGAAGAGGGCGATCGCTTTGATCTTGCGTTTTCCCGTATCGAATTCGAACCAGCGCCCGCGCGTGCGGGTAATTCCCTCTTTCAGTTCCAAGAGCGTCGTCGCCGACGGTCCGCCAAGGCAGACGAGAATGTCGGGATCGGCAAGTTCGATCTGCCGGCGGATAAAGGGAAGGCAGATCGCGGATTCTTGCGGCGTGGGCGTGCGGTTTCCCGGCGGGCGCCAGGGAATGATGTTTGCGATGTAGGCGCTCTTACGGTCGAGGCCGATTGCCGCGATCATGCGGTCTAACAGTTTTCCGGAGCGCCCGACGAAGGGCAGTCCTTCGCGATCTTCTTCCGCGCCCGGCCCTTCGCCGACAAACATGATGCGCGCTTGCGGGTTGCCGTCCGCGAACACGGTCCGCATCGCAGTCGCTTTCAGCGCGCAGCCTTCAAAACTTTCGATTGCTACGCGCAATTCGTCGAGCGTACTCGCGTTCGCAGCTAATTGTCCCGCATCGCGGATCGCGGCTTCGGGCGCCGCGGGCGGCGTTATGTTTCGCTGTATCGCCTGTGGACGAACGCTCGCGGGCGGTGCACCGAACGGCTTGGGCGCATCGCGAGCAGGCGCTTCAATCACTGCCGCCGGTTCCGCCAGCCGGTTCGGCGCTGTTTCATCAAGCGCGATATCGACGCCGTTTTCAGCGTAAAAGCGCAGAACGTCGAGCGGATGCGGGCGGGCTTCGGACATAAGCTGGAAATGAAATCCAAATTGCCGCTACGTCAATGAGAAGCACGTTGTAATCGGTCCAAAAAACAGGGAAAACACCTTAAATCTCAAGGAAGAGCGCTATGGCCGAGGAAAATCAGGAACTCCCCGCCCGCGAGGCAATGGAATTCGACGTCGTGATCGTCGGCGCCGGTCCGTCCGGTTTGGCCGCCGCGATCAAGCTGAAGCAGCTTTCGCCGGAAACGACGGTGGTAGTGCTGGAGAAGGGCTCCGAAGTCGGCGCGCATATTCTGTCCGGCGCAGTCGTCGATCCGGTCGGCATCGACGCGCTCATTCCAGATTGGCGCGAAGACGACACCGCGCCCTTCAAGACCGAAGTGAAGGACGACCATTTTTATTACATGACGAAGTCGGGCGCGATCCGCGTGCCGAATTTCCTGATGCCGCCGTTGATGAACAATCACGGCAACTACATCACCTCGCTCGGCAACGTATGCCGCTGGCTGGCAACGCGGGCCGAAGCGCTCGGCGTCGAAATCTATCCGACGTTTGCGGCTTCCGAAGTGCTGTTCGACGAGAACGGCGCGGTGAAGGGGGTTGCGACCGGCGATAAGGGTATCGGCCGTGACGGCAAGCCGGATTCTCATTTCGAGCGCGGCATCGAACTGCACGGCAAATACACATTCTTTGCCGAAGGCGCGCGCGGCTCGCTCTCGAAGCAGTTGATCGCGAAATTCGGTCTCGATAAAAATTCCGAGCCGCAGAAATACGGCATCGGCCTGAAGGAACTCTGGAAGGTCGCGCCCGACAAACACAAGCCGGGTCTTGTGCAGCATTCCTTCGGCTGGCCGCTCGATAATGCGACCGGCGGCGGCTCGTTCCTTTATCACATGGAAGACGAGCAGGTGATGGTCGGCTTCGTCGTTCATCTCAATTACAAAAACCCGTACATCGGCCCGTTCGAAGAATTCCAGCGCTTCAAGACGCATCCTTCCGTGCGCTCTACCTTCGAAGGCGGCAAGCGCATTTCCTACGGCGCGCGCGCAATCACCGAAGGCGGTTTTCAGTCGGTGCCGAAGCTCGTTTTTCCGGGCGGCGCGCTGGTCGGCTGTGCTGCGGGTTTCGTCAACGTTCCGCGCATCAAGGGTTCACATAACGCGGTACTCACCGGCATTTTTGCCGCGGAAGAAGTCGCGAAGGCTCTGCAGGCTGGCCGCGCGCGCGATGAGCTCTCCGGCTATGAAGAAGGTTGGCGCTCTTCGGCAGTCGGCGCGGACTTGAAGAAGGTCCGCAACGTCAAACCGCTGTGGTCGAAGTTCGGCCTGTATCTCGGCATGATGCTCGGCGGCTTCGATATGTGGACGAACCAGCTTTTCGGGCTGTCGCTGTTCGGCACCATCGGTCACGGCAAGACCGATGCGCAGTCGCTCGATCCGGCTTCGCAGCACAAGCCCATCAGCTATCCGAAGCCCGACGGCGTGATCACCTTCGACAAGCTCGGCTCGGTATTCATCTCGAATACGAACCACGAAGAAAATCAGCCGATCCATCTCAAAGTCAAAGACATGGAACTCCAGAAAAAATCGGAGCACGATGTCTATGCCGGTCCTTCAAATCGTTATTGCCCGGCTGGCGTCTATGAATGGATCGAGGAGGCGTCAGGCCCGCGCTTCCAGATCAATGCGCAGAATTGCGTTCACTGCAAAACCTGCGACATCAAGGACCCGAACCAGAACATCAACTGGACTACGCCCGAAGGCGGCGGCGGACCTAACTATCCGAATATGTAAACAAGGAACTGTGCGATGCTTTGGCTGGCCGCAATTTTGATGGTCGTCGCCGGCATCGCACATTCTTATCTCGGCGAGCGCGGATTTCTGCCGCGGCTGCTTGCGCTGCCGAACCTGCCGCTGCTTCGTAAAGATCGTGGATTTACCGAGCGCGTACTTCGCGCAGTATGGCATTTGGCGAGTTTGTATTGGTGGTCTGCCTCAGTCATTCTTGCGATTATCGCTTCACAACCGGCAAATCCGCTTCGTGCGATTGGCCTTACGCTCGCCGCAGCAATTTTCCTGACCGGGCTGGCTTGTATCTATTGCGGCTGGCGTCATCCGGCGATTGCGATTTTTCTCGCGGCAAGCGCGCTCACGGCTTACGCGGTCTGGTAGCTCAGCCGAATATGTAATCGTCCGGCTTCATTGCGTGTCGAATGCCCTCTACGATGAACCAGCCGAGTACCACGCCGAGAAAGTCTGGCACGAGATCGGCGAGCCGCGGATTATGTCCGGCAACCGTCGTCTGGGCGATTTCCCAGCCAAGGCCCACCAGCATCGTGAGCACTGCTGCGAGCCACCAGCGTTTCCATCTATAGGCGAGCACGCCGAGCACCATCAAAAGTGCGCAGACGGCGATGTGCAGCGGCTTATATAAAGACCACTCGATCGATGCCCAGCTAATGTCCCAGTCGAATTCCGCGGGCCGCCGTCCATACGGCGCGCGATAGGCGATCATCATCGTCAGTGCCGCGAGCAGCCAGAACGGCAGCTTGCGCATCACGTTCAGATCGAGCGCCTGTTTCCACAGCGGACGCGGATCGCGTGCGCGACTTGCTCTCTTTTGCTTCGCCATCACAGGAAAGTAGTCCGCCATGAGAAAAATAAAAACCCCGGCGCAAGCGCCGGGGGATTTGTTCTTTGGCCGGGTAGGAGTCTTTTAGCGGTTCCTGCTCGCCTCTCTGATCCAATAGAGCAGGCCGCAGGTAAGCGCTTCGTCCGTGGTCAGTTCTTGCTTGTACTTGTTGCCCTTGTCGGTGGCGGCAATCATGAGCGAAACCACACAGCCGACCAGACCGAAAACGCCTGTGCCGGACGAGCCCTGTGCGACCACGGGCGGTACAACAATGATACCCGCATTAGATTGAGCCGGTGCGAACGCAAGTGCCGTAGCCAATGCAAACGCCAGAAGCCTAGACCTAGCCATGAACATACCCCTTACCCATTAAACTCGCCGCTGCTTTTCTTACCATTCTTCAGGCTGTATTCCCAAGCGGTCCAGCCTCGAAATTAGCGTATAAAGAGCAGGAATGGATTGGCTCACGCTCGAACGGGTGATCTACGCGCTAGCGCCTGACCGGCAGACGCTTCTGCTGTTCGGCTATTTCGTGGTCATCGCCACACTCGCTCTTGTCGAGGCGCGAAAGCCGGCATTCTCGGCCGATCCCGAACGCGCGAGCCGCTGGCCGGCCAATTTCGGAATCGGCGTAATCAATATCACTCTAGCGATTGTCGCGCCGATTTCTGCGGTGATCGCCGCTTACTGGGCCGGCTCGAAGGGTTATGGCCTGCTCAATTATTATTCCGCGCCATGGTGGCTCGCAGCGGTTGTTACCGTGCTGGGGCGGAGCTTCGCCGGCTACGCACTTCATTTCATCATGCATAGAACGCCGCTCTTGTGGAGGGTTCATCGTGTCCATCATTCGGACAAGCATCTCGACGTTTCCACGGCATTACGTTCGCATCCAGCCGAAGCCGTCCTCTTGATCGCGGTTACCGCGTCAGCCGCAGTTGCGCTTGGAATGAATCCTGTTGTGCTGGCTCTATACGAAATGGTGGAAGCGGCCGTCCATGTTGCTACCCACGCTAATTTGCGGCTACCGGAGCGGCTTGACCGCGCGGTGCGCTGGCTCGTCGTGACACCAAATATGCATTGCCTGCATCACTCGTCATGGCACCGGGAAACGGATAGCAATTACGGAACTGTATTTTCCATCTGGGATCGTCTGTTCGGCACCTATAGGTCTGCTCCGCGTGCGGGCTACGACGCGATGCAGATAGGATTGAAGGAAATTCGCGACGAGCGCGCAAACAATCTCGTCTGGCAGTTGAAGTCGCCTGCGCTGGATATTCGCGCCGGCGCCGATCAAGAGAAATGAAACCGAGCGCTTAAAAAAGAAAACCCCGGCGCTTGCGCCGGGGCACTTTTCGTTCGCCGGATAGAAGCCGTTAGCGTCTCTTGTTGGCTTCCTTGATCCAGTAGAGCAGACCGCAGGTAAGTGCCTCGTCCGTTGTCAGCTCTTTCTTGTATTTATTGCCCTTATCGGTGGCGGCAATCATGATCGAAAGCACGCAGCCGATGAGGCCGTAAACGTGGCCTGCGCCAGCCGAGCCGCCGACCGGTACCGGCACCGGGGCGCGCTGGGCGCTTGCGGCAACCGGCGCAAGGCCGATCGCAACAGCAACTGCAATCGCAGCAAGTTTATTCTTCAACATGCACGTCTCCCTGAAGTTCTTGTTTGTGCACGCCGGAATTAGCGCGATTGCCGCTGCGTAAACTGCCGGGCGAATTCTTTATCGTCTGGTAACCCTAAGGTGCTGCGTGTTAATCATAGAGACCCGCGCCACCGCTAAATGCGAAGCGTGAACGATACGGAGGACGCAACATGATTAACTCGACGGCTCTTTCGCCCGCAGCCGCTACTTCGCTGAAAAAGTGGCACGACATGATCGTGAAGATCGATCTCTCGGATCTGGAAAGTATCGTCGCGGAGAACGCGGTTTTCCGCTCGCCGGTGGCGAATTCGCCTTATCCGGGCAAGCAGGTGGTCTGCATCGTACTGCGCGGTGCGATGAAAGTGTTTCAGAACTTCGAATATCACCGCGAGCTGTTCGATGCCGGTAACAGTGCCTGTCTCGAATTCTCGGCAACTGTCGGCGACAAGTCGCTGAAGGGCATCGATCTCATAAAATTCGACGCGGATGGCAAGATCGTCGAGTTCGAAGTCATGGTCCGGCCTGCGACCGGCGTGATGGCGCTGGGCGAGGCGATGAAAGCGACCGTCGGCCCCGCAATTAAGGCGGCATTGGAAGCGCGCGCGACTGCGTAACACTTGAGCTTGGCAGGGGCTGGAGCTTCCAATAAAGAGCCGCCGACCGATAGAGCCGAGGGCCGGGCCATTCCCGATTTAAAAGAAGTAGTGAAGGAGATTGCCGCCGACATGGCCGAGAGGCCTGAGCGCGGCAAGGTCGCTTCCTATATTCCGGAGCTTGCGAAGGTCGATCCGAAGAAATTCGGGATCGTCGTCATCGGCAACGATGGCGAGATCGCGACTGCAGGCGAGAGCGAGGCGCCGTTCTCGATCCAGAGTATCTCGAAAGTATTCACGCTGACGCTGGCGCTCGGCAAGGTAGGCGACCGGCTATGGCAGCGGGTAGGGCGCGAGCCTTCGGGCAGCGCGTTCAACTCGATCGTGCAACTCGAATACGAGAAGGGAAAACCGCGCAACCCGTTCATCAATTCCGGCGCGATTGCGGTGACCGATGTCATCTTGTCCGGTCAGCCGCGTGAAGCGCTCGGCGATATCCTGCGCTTCATGCAGTTTCTGGCCGACGACAACAACATCAAGATCGACGATGAAGTCGCTGCCTCCGAGCAGCGCACGGGCTTCCGCAACTCGGCGCTCGCGAACTACATGAAGTCGTTCGGGGTTCTGGAAAATCCGGTGCACTTCACGCTCGGCGTCTATTTCCACCACTGCGCGATTGCGATGTCCTGCAAGCAGCTCGCGATGGCGGGGCGTTTTCTAGCGAATAACGGCGTCAATCCCGCGACCGGCATGAGCGTGGTTACGCCGGAGCGCGCGAAGCGCATCAACTCGATCATGATGATGTGCGGCCACTACGACGGCTCCGGCGAGTTCGCCTATCGCGTCGGCCTGCCGGGCAAGAGCGGGGTAGGCGGCGGCATACTCGCGATCGCGCCCGGTAAGGCGTCGATCGCGGTATGGTCTCCAGGGCTGGACGAGAACGGAAATTCTTATCTGGGCCGGGTCGCGCTCGAGCAACTCACCCGCCGCATGGGCTGGTCGGTGTTCGGCGTATAGCCGGAGTGAAGGCCTTAGTGCTTAAGCGTCTTCGCCTTCGCTTCTTCTTTCATTGCATCGTCGTGATACCAGGCACTGCCGATTGCGGCGGTGGGCAGCGCATTGTCCTGCTGTGCGTAGCCGTTCGGATTGGCGAAACGGCCGCGAACAGGAAACTGGTAGATCGTCGCCGATGTGCGTTCGTTTTGTGCAGACATCTTCGTGATCTCCTCGAAGTAGATTCGCTTAGGACAAGCGATATGGGGAGATTCAGTTCCTTTTGCCCGTTAATGTCCACCTTTGCCTGCGAAAAAAGCAGCGTTTGCATAACATTTGCTCAAATAAGAGGCTGCTTTGGTGGAGCGCATTTTCGCGTCCCGCTATGAATCCTGTGCTGACATTCGTGCCGTTTTCGTGAGCGTGCCTTTTTACGGGCAGTGAAAAATGCCTGTCTGGGGTCTCAGATGACGGTTCGGGTGTGCCCTGGACAGTCATTTAACAACTGAGAGATCCCTATGACCAAGTATCGTCTCGAGTACATCTGGCTCGACGGCTACACGCCGGTGCCGAACCTGCGCGGCAAAACGCAGTTGAAAGATTTCGACAGCTTTCCGAAACTCGAAGAGCTTCCGCTCTGGGGCTTCGACGGCTCGTCCACGATGCAGGCCGAAGGCCACTCGTCGGATTGCGTGCTGAAACCCGTCGCGATTTACCCCGACGCCGCGCGCAAAAATGGCGCGCTTGTCATGTGCGAAGTCATGATGCCGGACGGCAAGACCCCGCACTCGACCAACAAGCGCGCGACCATCCTCGATGACGCCGGCGCATGGTTCGGTTTCGAGCAGGAATACTTTTTCTACAAGGACGGCCGCCCGCTTGGCTTCCCGACCGAAGGTTATCCGGCGCCGCAGGGCCCGTATTACACCGGCGTCGGCTTCAAGAACGTCGGCGCGGTTGCGCGCGAGATCGTCGAAGAGCATCTCG
>LNEZ01000033.1 GCA_001464215.1 Rhizobiales bacterium Ga0077548
ACCGGCTCCTGAAGCGCCAGCCGGATTTCGTCGCCGAAGGCGCGGGCGGACGCGCGGGGGTCCAGCGCGCCGGGAAGCGCGATCAGGGCCACGAACTCGTCGCCGCCGAGGCGCGCAACCGTCGCGCGGTCGCTTGCGACCGCTGCGATACGCCGCGCGACCGCGGTCAGCACCTTGTCGCCCATGGCGTGGCCGAAAATATCGTTGACCGGCTTGAAGCCGTCGAGGTCGATCGCGAGCAGTGCCTCTGGAATCAGGTTGCCGCGCTTGTCGCGCTCGGTGCCGCGGGCAAGCATCTGGCGCTCCAGATAGCGGCGGTTCGGGAGACCGGTGAGGCGGTCAAGATAAGCAAGCCTCTCGAACTCAGCGATCATGGAATTGAAGCTCGCGGCGAGATCATGCAGCTCGGTCGCAACCCGCGGCGAAAGATTGACGCGTGTACCCATGCGGCCGGCCTTGAGCCGAAGCGCGGTACTGTTCAGCGTCCGCACGCCGCGCAAAACGCTAAACTCCGCAACCGTAAGCGCAAGGCCGATAGAGCCCGCTGCAATCAGGAGCAGCCACGAAAGATCGACCCAGAACCGTTGCCGGATCGGCTCGAGCACGGCCTCGCGGTCGAACGCCACTGCCACGGTCAATTGCATATCTTTCAGGTGAGCTAGACCGAAAATGCGCGTAACACCGAATTCCTCGATCTCGACAACCGGGGTTTTGGCCTGAAGCAGCTTGCGTAAGGTCGCATCGCTGGTGCCGGTTTCGGATACGCTGGCGCGGCCGGAATAGCGCTGATGACGCGAGACGAGGCCGCCTTCGTTATTGATAGCGAGAACCGAGCCGCCGTAGCGCTCATGGACCGCATCGGCGAGCGCGGAAATCCAGTTGAGTTCGACGCCAATGACGAGCACGCCGGAAATCTGACCGATCGCGTTCTTCACCGGTAGCGCGGCGGCGACGACCGGTTGCTTCGAAATGCGGCCGATGATCGCTTCGCTGATTACGAACTCTCCAGTTCGCATCGCGTCCTTGAAATATTGCCGGTCGGAGAAGTTCAACCCTTGTGAACCCGCGCGGCTCGAACAGATCGGTACGCCCTTGTTGTTCAAGAGGAAGAGCGAAGACGCCCAGGCCGCCTTTGCATTCACTTCCGAGAGCAGCGTTTCGCAATCCGCGCTGTGATATTGGAGGGCCGGGACGTGACGCAGCGCTTCAGCAAGGCCGCGGGAATTCATGACAAGATTTTGCTGCTGCATCGCGCCGGAGCGCGCCAGCGACTGCGCAAATTCACGCGCCTCGATGAGCGCGCGCTCGTTACTCGAGTTCAGACGCGCGAGGTACAACGCAAAAACCGGCAATGCCGCGAGCGCGACAATTGCAATCAAAAGCCAGCGAAGCCGCGCTGGCCCGCGCTGAAAATCCGCCATAGCCATAAAAATTCCAGCCCCGAAAAAGCATTCCCTTAGCGCCAGTATGGCTTCGGTAGATTAAAATGAGCCGCTGGAGATGATTCAAATTTGATGGAAATTCATGCCGGTCCCAGCCTGCCTGCCTATAGATATTCCATAATATGTCTTCTGCGAATCAGACTGGCAGGAAGAACTGGCCGCTTTGGGAGCCCATAAAAATGCAGCCTTCGCGTGATATTGCCCGGCTCATCGAGATCATGGCGCGGCTCCGGACGCCAGAAACCGGCTGTCCGTGGGATCTGAAGCAGAGTTTCGCGACGATCGCGCCATACACCATCGAGGAAGCCTACGAGGTCGCCGACGCGATCGCGCGCGATAATATGCAGGACTTAAGGGACGAACTTGGCGATCTGCTGTTGCAGGTCGTTTTTCACGCCCGCATTGCTGAAGAAGCAAAAGAATTTGCGTTCGATGATGTCGTGCTCGCCATCACGGAAAAACTGATCCGCCGTCACCCGCACGTCTTTGGTGCCGAGCGCGATCTGTCGCCGGATGACGTCAAATCGCTCTGGGAAAAGATCAAGGCCGAGGAGCGCAAAGATAAACGCAGGCAAGACGAAAGCGTTCTTAATGACGTGCCTGTTGCTTTACCTGCGCTCACGCGCGCGGAGAAAATCCAGAAGCGCGCGGCGCAAGTCGGCTTTGACTGGCCGGATGTAACCGGCGTGCTCGATAAGATTCACGAAGAAATTGCGGAATTGAAAGCCGCGAATTCGCCGTCCGAGACCGAGGAAGAAATCGGCGACCTGCTCTTTTCGCTTGTTAACTACGCGCGCCGTACGAAAATCGATCCTGAGCTCGCGCTTCGCAATGCGACCCTGAAATTCGAACGCCGATTTCGCGGCGTTGAACGGCGCGCACTCGCCGCGGGAATACCGCTCGAACAAACGTCATTGGACGTGCTCGAAGACTACTGGCAGGCTGAGAAGCAAGCCGCGTCTTCCGGGGAATAAAAATGACTGAACCAGTCAATCCGCCTGCTCTCGCTCCCAACCCGATCTCGGTTGCCAATGCGCTGAGTGACGCGTTCTCGTACATCACGAAAAACTTCCCTGCATTCTTCCGGCTGTCTTGGAAATACCTCGCCTTCGTCGTCGTGGTGGCCGCGCTGCTGTTCGGCGCAATCGCGTATTTTGCGCGTGAGAAGAACGAAATCGCGGCTTACGTGGTTGTTGGGGCCGGTCTGCTCGCGGGCTTTCTTGTCAGCGTGACTTACTACATCGTGATAGTCAGGAACTGGCTGCTACAGGAAGAAATCCTATCCGTTCTTCCCGTGTTTGGTTTGTTTCTACTTCGTGTCGTTTCACTTACGGTTTTTATTGTTCTCGCAGTGGCTTTGATTTTCTTCCCGCCGCTATTCGCCGGTATTGGAATTATCGGATTGCTGACCGGCGACGGCGAGCCGTCGGGAGTACTCATTGTCGTTGCGATTATCGCACTCATCGCGCTCGCTATATTCTCGGTAGTAGCCGCGATCTATTTGGCCGGCAGGATGATTACCTGGATGATTGCGGCAGCGGTTGGAGATAGACAGACGCTGCGCGAGGCATGGCGGGCAACCAGCGGCGCGGGCCTGCGCATTCTGGGCGGTATGCTCGGAATGACCATTCTTTTCATGATCATCGATGCCTCGATTGAAGCATCACTCAGCCCGGTGCTTGGCGTGAATGTGGAATCCTTCGAAAAGATTGCAACCGGTGCGTCGCTTCCCGCGCTGTTCTGCCTGTTGCTTGTGAAAGTGCTCGTATTCTTTCCGCAGACCGCGGCGAGCATGGTTTATTGCGCCAGCATCTACCGGCAGGCGTCAGGCCGCTGACGACTTCGGCTTCATGCGGCGCCGGAACTCTTCGGCTTTCTCCGGTGCCATGCGCACTTCCACGCGAATCTGCTCGTCGCCTTTGAGCTCCTGCGAAAGCACTTCGCCGTGGCGATGCAGCCAGCTCAAATTCGCGCCATCTGCCGGGTTCAGCACAAGCGAAACGACCGGCCAGCCAGCCGCAATCTTGTCCGCGATTGCGCGCAAGAGAGTATCGAGACCCTCACCCGTCAAAGCCGAGAGCAAAAGCGGGCGCAGCGATTCCGGAAGCCGCTTCACGTGATTGCGGGCGTTCTCCTGTGCTTCGGCGTCCAGCCTGTCGCTCTTGTTCCAGACTTCGATGATTTTCTTGGGATCGTTGATATCGATGCCGAGGTCGGCGAGCACATTGAGCACGTCCGTCGCCTGTGCCGCCGTGTCGGGATGCGAAATGTCACGGATATGCAGGATCAGATCGGCTTCGATCACCTCTTCGAGGGTCGCGCGGAATGCCGCCACCAGCAGCGTCGGAAGCTCGGATAAGAATCCAACCGTATCGGACAGGATCGCCTTTGTGCCGCCGGGTAACTCAATGCCGCGCAGGGTCGGATCGAGAGTAGCGAACAGCAAATCTTCCGCGCGCACATTTGCGGCCGTGAGCCGGTTGAACAGCGTCGATTTGCCGGCGTTGGTGTATCCGACGAGCGCCACGACCGGATAAGGCACGCGCTTGCGGTTCTGCCGGTGCAGCGCGCGCGTGCGCTTGACCGAATCGAGTTCGCGTTCGATGCGAATGATCCGCTCGTCGATCTGCCGCCGGTCCGCTTCGATCTGCGTTTCGCCGGGGCCGCCAAGAAAGCCGAAGCCGCCGCGCTGGCGCTCAAGATGGGTCCATGAACGCACGAGACGGCTGCGCTGGTAATTGAGATGCGCAAGCTCGACCTGAAGCGTGCCCTCCTTCGTTCGCGCACGCGCGCCGAAAATTTCGAGAATAAGCCCGGTACGGTCGACGACCTTCGCGCCCCATGCCTTCTCCAGATTGCGCTGCTGCACCGGAGAGAGCGCGCAATCGACAAAGACGACGCCCGCGTCTTCCGCCTTCACGATGCCGGCGATTTCTTCGACCTTGCCGGACCCGATATAGGTCGCGGGCCGGATCGTGCCGAGCGTAACAACGCCGGCATTCACGACTAGCAGTTCGATTGCAGCCGCAAGCCCGACCGCTTCTTCGAGCCGTGCCTGCGGGTCGCGCATATTTCCGCTGGTGTCCTTGCCACGGGCAAGCACCGGCACGACGACCGCGACCTTCGCCGCATCGCGCGCACTTGCGCCGCCGGAAGCCGGGTTCTCCGGCTTCCGCGACTTCTTATGTTTCGGTTTTCTTGGCTCCAACTAGGCTTTGTCTCCGGCAGGAATGCTGTCGTCAGTACCCTCGAACAGCGAAATGGGAGCCCCCGGCATGATGGTCGAGATTGCGTGTTTGTACACAAGCTGACCGTGTCCGTCCCTGCGCAGCAATACGCAAAAATTATCGAACCACGTCACGACACCCTGAAGCTTGACGCCGTTCACAAGAAAAATTGTGAGCGGTGTTTTGTTCTTCCGGACATAATTTAGAAAAGTATCCTGGAGATTTTGTGTTCTATCCGCCGCCATGGGGATTTTCCTTCTTGGTTCGGGCGAGCGATTTCTTGAATGGCCCACTTTCAGCCATCCCTGTCCGGACATTACCTGTCCGTGACAAGCCATTAGAGGCGTGTTCCCAGCGCTACGCAAGATTGTACCTCGTAGAATTACGACATCATTTCGCGC
The DNA here is from genome assembly GCA_001464215.1 of Rhizobiales bacterium Ga0077548. GTDB lineage: Bacteria > Pseudomonadota > Alphaproteobacteria > Rhizobiales > Xanthobacteraceae. The sequence continues at coordinate 5,071 of LNEZ01000033.1, forward strand.
TGAAAAGCCAAAGGCTTAGACGATCTTCCGGCCAATTTCCGCCACGCGGTGGAACTCTTCCCGCAGTCGTTTTGCAACCGGCCCCGGCTTGCCCGAACCGATCTTGCGGCGATCGATGCTGATCACCGGCATGACCGTCTGGGTTGCCGAGGTCAGAAACGCTTCGCTTGCCGCGAGCACTTCCTGGACGCTGAAGGCGCGCTCTTCCACCTTCATCTGAAGCCGCAAAGCAATCTCCTTCGCAACCGTCATGGTGATGCCGGTGAGAATCCGGTTCGAGCTCGGGCGTGTCACCAGCACGCCGTCATGCGTCACGATCCATGCGTTGGAAGCAGCACCTTCGGTGACGAAGCCTTCGGCATCGACGAACCATGCGTCTTTTGCTCCCGCGTCCTTTGCTTTCTGTCTTGCAAGCACATTTGGAAGCAAACCGATCGTCTTGATGTCAACGCGGTCCCAGCGATCGTCCGGCACGGTGATGACCGCGATGCCCGCTCCGGCGTTTGCTTCGATCTTGCTCCGGTCAAGAGCACGAACGGTAACGACCAGCGCGGGTTTGATTGCTTGCTCTGGGAATCCGTGATCGCGCCGCGCAACGCCGCGCGTCACTTGCAGGTAGATAAGCCCGTCCCTCACCCGGTTGCGCCGAACCGTTTCTTCCATCACAAAACGCAAAGCCGAAGGCGCCAGCGGCAATGTCATCCGGAGTTCTGAAAGCGAGCGCTCCAACCGCTGCAAGTGGCGCCGCTCGTCGACCAGCGAGCCGTTGCGGATCTCGCAGACTTCGTACACGCCGTCGCCAAGCTGATAGCCGCGATCCTCGATATGAACGTGCGCTTCGCGGAACGGTACGTATTGTCCGTTCACATAGGCAATACGTGACATATCTTGGCCTTAGCGCGCGCGCTCGTCGATCCCGAGCGCCTTGAGCTTGCGATGGAGTGCCGAGCGCTCCATCCCGACAAACTCCGCAGTGCGGGAGATATTACCGCTGAACCGGTTAATCTGGGCTACGAGATACTCGCGCTCGAACACTTCGCGCGCATCGCGAAGCGGCAAGCTCATCAGTTGCTCGCCGCCGTTGCCGTTCGGCATACTCGGCACCAGCGACCCGACATCCGGCGGCAAGAGGTCCGCGGTAATCGCACTCTGCACATCGCCGCCCGCGAGAATGAGCAGCCGCTCCACGTTGTTTCGCAATTGCCGGACATTGCCCGGCCAGTCATGCGACTGAAGAACTGCAAGTGCGTCGTCGCCGATCATGCGTTTCGTGAGGCCCGTCGTGACTGAAATCTGATCCAGAAAATGCTGCACCAGTTCCGGAACGTCTTCACGGCGCTCCGCAAGCGGCGGCACACGGATCGGCACCACGCTCAGGCGATGGAACAGGTCCTCGCGGAAGCGGCCTTCCGCGATTTCGTATTCGATATCGCGCGCGCTCGACGAAATGATGCGAACATCGACCTGCACCTTTGTATTTCCGCTCACGCGCTGAAATGTCTGGTCGGTGAGCACACGCAAAATCCGGTTCTGCGTCTCCCGCGGCATATCGGCGATCTCGTCGATGAAGAGCGTACCGCCATCTGCTTCTTCGAGCGCGCCAACTTTGCGCGGATGTTCACTGTCGCCTTCGGTACCGAAAAGCTCGATCTCCATACGTTCCGGCGTAATCGCGGCGGCGTTAATCCCGACGAACGGCCCGCTCGCGCGCGCAGAGGAGTTATGAATGATGCGGGCAGTGAGTTCCTTGCCCGAGCCCGAGGGGCCGACGATCAGAATGCGGCTGTTCGTGGGTGCGATGCGCTCGATGGTCTGCCGGAGCGTGTTCATCGCAGCCGACTGACCGACTAGTTTTTGCGCCTGCGGGTTGAGCTGCTTCAGCGCATTTACCTCGCGCCGCAGCCGGAGCGTTTCGATCGCGCGGCTCGCAACCACCACGAGGCGGTCGGCATTGAACGGTTTTTCGATGAAGTCGTATGCGCCCTGCTTGATCGCAGCAACCGCGGTTTCGATATTGCCGTGGCCAGAGATCATCACGACCGGCAAATCCGGATGATTGGACTTGATCACATCGAGCAGCGCGAGCCCGTCGAGACGGCTCCCCTCGAGCCAAATGTCGAGCAGCACGAGTTGCGGGCGGCGCGACTCTATCGCGCCTAGCGCGTCGTCGGCGTTGCCAGCGGTGCGGACCGCATAACCCTCGTCTTCCAGAATACCCGCGACCAGTTCGCGAATATCGACTTCGTCATCAACGACTAGGATATCGTTCGCCATCTTCAGCTCACTGCGTCCTGCTTATTGTCTTCTACTGTGCTTATTGCAGCACTCGTTCCGTTCGAGGCTAAGGTCAGCCTGATCCAGGCGCCGCGCCCGTCCGGCGCGTCGTTCAGTTCGATACGCCCGCCGTGCTCCTCGAAAATCTTGCCGACAATCGCAAGACCAAGGCCAGTGCCCTTTTCTCGCGTAGTCACATAAGGCTCGAGCAAGCGCTCGCGGTTTTCCTTCGGTAGACCGGGCCCGTTGTCGATCACGTCGATTGCGATCATCTCGTCTTCGTGTGAAGTGCGAACCAGTATCCGGCCATTGTCCCGCTCCTCCTGCGGCAAAGCTTCGATCGCTTCCGCCGCGTTCTTCAGAATGTTCGTCAACGCTTGCGAGATCAGACGGCGGTCGAAACGCGCGGTCATCACCCCATGCGGAAGTTCGGTGTCGAATTTGATGTTCTGATGACCGACGCGTTGCAAAAATACGGCTTGCCGGATCGTTTCCGCGAGGTCCTGGCTCTCGACGACCGGTTTCGGCATACGCGCAAAAGAAGAGAATTCGTCGACCATCCGTCCGATGTCGCCGACCTGGCGGATGATGGTTTCGGTGCATTGCTCGAAAATTTCACGATCCTGTAACAGCGTCTTGCCGTATTTGCGCTTGAGGCGCTCTGCGGAAAGCTGAATCGGCGTAAGCGGGTTCTTGATCTCATGCGCGATGCGCCGCGCGATATCCGCCCATGCGGAGGAGCGCTGCGCGGTTACTAGCTCGGTAATATCGTCGAGCGTAATCACATAACCGTGCTCGGTCTCGTCGGCCTGCTCGGTCGTGACCCGCACATTAAACGTGCGCTCCCGCCCGCCGCGCGACATCGTCACCGTCCCGTTCACACGGTAATTGTCGGCAAAAGCCTCGCGGATGAGCGTGTTGATTTCCGGAATCGCTTCGACCGCCTCTCGCCCGATCATCGCCCCTTCGGTCACGCCAAGCAGGCGTTCCGCCGAGCGATTGAGAATGGTGATCTTGCCGGCGGCATCGAGACCGATCACGCCCGCGCCGACACCCGCGAGCACGGCCTCACCGAACCGCCGCCGCTCGTCGATCTGGTCGCGTGCGCGGACAAGATCGGTATTCTGCGTACGCAACTCGGTCGTCATTTTGTTGAAGCTGTCGCCGAGATTGGCGAGGTCGCCTTCGGATTGGCGGACCGGCACCTGCACATAGAGATTGCCGGACGCGACGAGGTCGGCGGCCGTAATCAGTCGGCGGATTGGCGCGACCAGACGGTTCGCGAAGGCAAGACCAATCCAGACTGCCGAGAGCAGAAGAATGAGCGCGATCACCGCGTACATCAATGCGAAGGCGATTTGCACACCGAAACGCCGCTGCTCGAGGCCGCGATACTCCAGAAGATTTGCTTCGGTCTGCCGCAGATACTGAATGACCTTCGGGTCGATCGGACGCGCGATGAAGAGATAAGTGTCTTCGTAGCCGATCAGCGGAATGATCGCGGCGACATAATCCGACGAAGGCGGCACATAGACGATCGGTTGCTGCGCCGTCGCTTCCTTGACGATGATATTTTGCGGAATCAGAAACTCGCGCCCGACATTGATTTCCGCGCGCTCGACAACCGTAAGGTCGGCTCGAATTAAAACCGCGCTCGGCACGCCGCGAAGCTGCGCTTGTGTCGTCAGAATCTGCCGGAAGCGCGTGCGATCCCCGTCATAGATTTCTTTCATGCGCGAGAGGTCGGTCGCCATCGCGACCAGGTCCTGCCGGATATTGAGACCGTGCTCGCGCACGTAAGTCTCGGCGACCGTAATAGCGTTGCCGATGATCGCGCGCGTCCGCTGCGAAAACCAGCGATCGAGACCGCGGTCGAGCGTAATGCTCGCAATAATGGCGACTAAAATCGCAGGCACGATCGCAACAATACCGAACAGAAGCACGATGCGGCCGTGAAGCCGCGCGCCAGCCCTGCCCCGGCGCTGCGCACGCATGACGTTGAACACTTCCCAACCGACGACAGCGAGCAGCACCAAAACCATGCCGGCGTTCGCGAGCAGCACGGTCACCACGACATTGTGCGTCGGCAGTATTGGGGTAAGGCCGGTGAGGATCAGGAATGTGACCAGCGCCGAGACCAGCGCCAGCACCACCATGATCGGCGCAAAATAGGCCGTTAGCCGCCGCGGCGGCTTGGGGAACGGCGCTGATTGCGCAGACAACACTGGTTCGGAAGAAGCGACAGAATCGGCCATGAACCGCCATCAGGAGGCCGGACGACCCGGCGGCTGATGCATACAGACAACACTGGTGCAAAAATGTGACAGCGCCGGCCGTTAGGCAAGCCCTGTCAAATAAGACGGTTAGCGGGTCGAACGAATGACCTGAATATCGAGGTCCCTGATCTTCTTCCGGAGCGTATTCCGGTTCACGCCAAGCAACTCCGCGGCCTTGATCTGATTGCCCCTCGTCGCCGCAAGCGCCGCGGAAATCAGGGGTGTCTCCACCTCGCGAAGGATGCGGTGATAGAGCCCCGGCGGCGGCAGGTTATCGCCGAAGCCTCCGAAATACTTGGAGAGGTGGCGCTCGGTGGATGAAGTAAGCGACTCGTCTTTCGCATTTGCTTCCGGCGACGGCTCGGATGCCGGCTGTGTCAGTTCGGCATCGATGATCGAAAGGCTGATGACCTCCTGCGGATAAAGCGCCGCAAGACGCCGCACGAGATTTTCGAGTTCGCGCACGTTGCCGGGCCAGCGATAGCGGCGCAGTCGGTCGAGCGCGGCGTTTTCAATCTGCTTGTGCGGCAGACCTTCGCGGGCGGCCAGCGTAAAGAAGTGGCGGATCAAGTCGGGCACGTCTTCGGTGCGCTCGCGCAGCGGCGGCAGGCGCAGCGGCACGACATTGAGACGGAAGAACAGATCCTCGCGGAACAGTCCCTGCTGAATCAGGATGCGCAGATCCTTGTTCGTGGCTGCGATGATGCGCACGTCGCTCTTGATCGGCGTGCGGCCGCCGACGGTCGTGTATTCGCCCTGCTGCAATACGCGCAACAGACGCGTCTGCGCTTCCATCGGCATGTCGCCGATTTCGTCGAGGAACAGCGTGCCGCCTTCGGCCTGCTCGAAGCGGCCGATGTTTTTCGTGTTCGCGCCGGTGAAGGCGCCCTTCTCATGTCCGAACAGTTCGGCCTCGATCAGGTCGCGCGGGATCGCGGCCATGTTGATCGGTACGAACGGTCCAGCGCGGCGCTTGCCATAGTCGTGAAGCGCGCGTGCGACGAGTTCCTTGCCGGTGCCGGACTCGCCCGAAATCATCACGGTGAGGTCGGTCTGCATGAGCCTTGCGAGCAAGCGATAGATTTCCTGCATTGCCGGCGAGCGGCCGACGAGCGGAATGTTTTCCAGATCTTCCGGTTTGGCCGGCGCGGCGTTGGTCTTTTTCGGCTCCGAGAGCGCGCGGCCTACGATGCCGATCAATTCCTTCAGATCGAATGGCTTCGGCAGATATTCGTAAGCACCGTGCTCGGACGCCTTGATCGCGGTCATGAACGTATTCTGCGCGCTCATCACGATCACGGGCAGTTCGGGCCGCATCTTCTTCAGGCGCGGCAACATACTGAATGCGTCTTCGTCCGGCATCACGACATCGGTGATCACGAGATCGCCGTCGCCCTGACTTACCCACCGCCAGAGCGTCGCCGCGTTTCCACACGAACGGACTTCGTATCCCGCACGCGACAGTGCCTGACTGAGCACAGTCCGGATTGCGGCGTCGTCGTCGGCAACGAGAATATTTCCAGAAGGCATTAGCGCCGTCCTCACTGATCCGAATGCGCAAGAGCGCCGGTTTGAGAATAAGTTGGCAGCAATACGCGGAACGTGGTCCGGCGCGGCTGGCTATCGCATTCTACGATGCCGCCGTGGTCGCCGATGATCTTGGCGACTAGCGCAAGCCCCAGCCCGCTGCCGCTCGTCTTCGTGGTAACGAAGGGATCGAACAGATGCGGACGCACATCTTCCGGCACGCCGGGACCGTTATCGCGAACACAAAACTCGAGTGGCAGGCTCACGCGCGTCGAAGAACCCGGTACTGTCAGACGCACGCCGGGACGAAATGCGGTACTGAGCAGGATTTCTCCGTCGTCGGCCTCCCCGATCGCCTCGGCTGCATTCTTGATCAGGTTCAGGAACACCTGAACAAGCTGATCGCGGTTCGCAAACACCGCGGGCAGCGAGGGGTCATATTCCTCAACGAATTTGATGCGGCTGGCAAAGCCCGAAGCGGCGAGCTTTTTCACGTGCTCGAGTACCGCGTGAATGTTGACGGCATCGCGCTCGATAGGCCGTTCGTCGGAGAAGACTTCCATGCGGTCGACCAGCTTCACGATGCGGTCGGCCTCGTCGCAGATGAGGCGCGTCAGCGCCCGGTCGCCATCGTCGGCGGATTGTTCGAGCAGTTGCGCAGCACCGCGAATGCCCGAAAGCGGATTCTTGATTTCATGCGCCAGCATAGACGCAAGCGCCGTCACCGATCTCGCAGCACCGCGATGCGTGAGCTGACGGTCGATCTTGTCGGCCATCGTGCGCTCCTGCAGCATCACGACGACGTGCTCCTGATTTTCCGGCATTGGCGCGACGTGAATATCGACAATGCGCTCGCCGCCGTTACGCGGGGTGCCGAGATCGACGCGATACTCGTTGACCGCGGCGTTGCGCATTCTCACTTGCTCGATCAGTGCGATCAGCGGACTGCCGAAGGGAACGATCTCGTGAATCCGGTGGCGGCGAAGCACGGGCACGCCGGCTTCGAAAAAAGCTTCGGCGGCAGCATTCGCGTTTGCGATCGTGCCCGAAGGAGCGATCGTGATCACGGGATGCGGAAGCGCGTCCAGCACCGCATCCGCGACGCCCGAGACCTGGGTCATCGTTTTCTCCGCGCGTGCGTTTCTCATGCTGCGGCTTTCCAACCCAGTTCATCGAAGGCATCGTGAATGCCGAGCACGACACGCGATGGCGCGTTTTCCGCAAGCAGTTGCGCGCGCCAGCCTTTGACCCAATCCGCCGAGAGATTGACTGCACGGCCCGCGGCCTCTAACGCCCAGCCGATATGCTTGCGGGCTTCCTTCGCGCCGCGGGCGTGGCCATATTGCCCGAGCCACGCATCATAAAGTTCGATGAGATTGTCGCGCTGGTCTTCGATTGCGGGATCGCTTGCGCGCACGCCGCTTTCTATGAAGCGCCCGATATTTCCCGGCAGCCACGGACGGCCGCGCGCCGCGCGCCCGACCATTACCGCATCGGCTCCCGATTCGGAGATCATCGCCGCAGCATCTTCGTAACTTTCGAGATCGCCGTTTGCGACGACAGGAATGGAGACGGCCGCTTTCACGCGCGAGATCGCGTACCAGTTGGCCTTGCCTTTGTAGAACTGCTGCCTAGTCCGGCCATGCACCGCGACCATCTTCACGCCCGCAGCTTCCGCGCGACGCGCAAGCTCTGGGGCAACGATCGTGTCGTCGTCCCAGCCGAGCCGCATTTTTACCGTGACCGGAATTTTCACGGCGCTGACTGCGGCTTCAATCAGGCGAACTGCGTTGTCAACGTCGCGCAGAAGTGCCGCGCCCGCCGCACCTGTCGTGACTGACTTCGCAGGACAGCCCATGTTGAGATCGACGATGTCGGCACCCGCGCCTTCCGCGACACGCGCACCTTCCGCGATCCAGCGAGGCTCACATCCAGCGAGCTGGACAACGTGATGGCCGACGCCAGAGCCTTCCGCTCGCAATTGCGCTTCCGCGCTGCCGCCTGCGAGCCATTCGCAGGCGATCATTTCCGATACGACAAGACCGGCACCGTAGCGGTTGGCCATGCGCCGGAACGGAAGATCGGTGATCCCGGCCATGGGCGCGAGAAAGGCCCGCGCCGCGATTTGGTGCGGCCCGATCTCGAAGTTCTGTTTCGCGGAGTTGATGCTCAAGCAGCCCTGCCTAGAAAATAGGCCCAAAATTTCGTGCCCACATCTTAGTCAAGTCTACTTCCGAGGCAAGGGCTTTATTGCATTGCACCCAACGCGACCTGCGCGGAGGAATAGGCTAGGAAATCAGGGTAATTCTCGCGCTTGAGGGAGCTTTGCTGTGGAATTCGCTGCCATTGTCGTGGCCGGAGGCGGCGGAACCCGTGCGGGAGCCGGATCACCGAAGCAGTACCGGCTGATCGGCGGCGAACAGGTTTTGCGCCGATCCCTCAGGTTATTCACAGATCATCGCGAAGTCGGGGCGGTTCAGGCGGTCATCCGTCACAAGGATGTCGCGGAGTACGGGCGAGCATCCACCCGTCTGCCAAAGTGTCTTCCGGCCGTCCCCGGCGGCAAGACACGACAGGCCTCGGTTCTCGCGGGCCTGGAAAATCTGGTGCCTACTGCGCCGCGCTTCGTGCTCGTGCACGACGCGGCGCGTCCTTTTGCCGATATTGCTTTGATCGACCGCGCCATTGCTGCGGTCCGCAAACACGGTGCCGCCATTCCAGCGGTCCCCGTCACCGACACCCTCAAACGCGTGGATAAGACCGGCTCGATCGTCGAGAACGTCGAACGTGCGGATTTGCGCGCGGTCCAGACACCGCAGGCATTCGAGTTTGAAACGCTGCTCACAGCCCATCGCCGCGCGGCACAGGAAGGCCTGCACAGCTTTACAGACGACGCCGCGCTCATGGAATGGGCCGGTGAGCCGGTAAAGATATTCGAGGGACTGACCTCGAACCTGAAACTTACGACGCCGGAGGATTTCGAGCGGGCGAATGCCTATGCGGCGCAGACGCTGGGCGATGTGCGCACCGGCACCGGCTACGACGTTCACGCCTTCACCGACGGCAATCACGTCATGCTCGGCGGCGTGAAAATCCAGCACACGAAAACGCTTTCCGGCCACTCGGATGCCGATGTGCTGCTGCACGCGATAACTGACGCCATTCTCGGCGCGATTGCCGACGGTGATATCGGGCACCACTTCCCGCCCTCGGACGCAAAATGGCGCGGTGCGAATTCGGCGGCCTTCGTGCAATTCGCGATCAAGCGAGTTCGCGAACGCGGCGGGCTGATCGCGCATATCGACGGCACGCTGATCTGCGAGACGCCAAAGATCGGCCCGCACCGGGATAAGATGCGCGGAAAGATTGCGGAAATCTGCGGGATCGAAATTGGCCGTGTCGGCATTCAGGCAACAACCAACGAAGGCTTGGGCTTTATCGGCCGCAGCGAAGGCATCGCCGCAATGGCAACGGCAACTGTCAGGCTCCCGTGGACTTTGAAATGATCGATAAAGAGACCAGGGAAGCGGCGCTTCGCATATTCGAGCTTTGCCGCGAACGAAAGCTGACGCTCGCAACAGCTGAGTCCTGCACCGGCGGTCTTGTAGCGGCGGCGATCACGGACATCCCCGGCTCGTCCGACGTATTCGATCGTGGCTTTGTGACCTACTCGAACCAGGCGAAGCAGGCGCTATTGGGCGTCAGCAAGGAAACTATCGCTCAGCACGGTGCGGTCAGTGCACAATGCGCAAAGGCAATGGCGCAAGGCGCAATGAATGCCGCCGGAACGAGCATCGCGATTTCGATCACAGGCATCGCCGGGCCCGGCGGCGGTTCGCCTGAAAAGCCCGTCGGACTTGTATTCATGGCTTGCGCCAACCGCGAAGGACTGTTTCACGCGCGCGAGTGCCGCTTCGGCGATATCGGCCGCGACGAAGTGCGCCGCCGCTCTGTCATTGCGGCCTTTGCCCTGATCGAAGAAATGCTCGACGCGCCGAAACGGGTCTAGAATTTCTTCCTGATCAGCGCGCTGATGAGATCGGAATAGTCGTCGGTCCAAGGCTGCACGCCTTCCGGCATCACCGGCTCCCAGCCCGGTACACGCGAAAGTATCGCCAGATCCTGCCAGTTGCGGGCGAGTGCCGCGACCGTCGCATTCGATTTGTAATCGTTCACGAAGTTGTTTGCCGACACATCGTTCTTGACGAGCGTGACCAGCCCTTCGCTTAACCCCACGGCCGCCACGATCCTCGACAACTCAAGATGACGGTTGGAAATGTGCATCACGATCACGCCGTTCGGCTTGAGCCGCACCAGATAACCGGCAACGGCTTCCCGCGTCAGAAGATGCGCCGGGATCGCATCGGAAGAAAATGCATCGAGCACGATCAGGTCGTATCGCGTCGGCGAAGCCGAAAGCGTCAGCCGTGCGTCGCCGAGCACAATCGGCATATCCGGCGCGCAGGAAGAAATGAAACGAAAGCGCTGCGGATCGCGTGCCAACCGCACGACTTCCGGATCGATTTCGAAGAAGGTCCAGCTTTCGCCCGGCTCGCGATAGCAGGCAAGACTGCCGGTGCCTAAACCCACCGCTGCCACGCTTGCAAGTCTGCCGCGTGCTGCGCGCGTCGCAAGAATGGTCTCCGAGATCGGTCCGCCGCGATAATAATAAGTCAGCGGCTCGGCGCGCCCGATTACCGGCGAGCCGTCCGCGTTCCTAATTCTGTCGGCACCGTGGATCGTCGTGCCGTGAAACAGAAGCCGGTAAGCGCCGTTCGCAGAGTCGGCAACCTTATGGACGCCGAAAAAGCTCCGCGCGGTCTCGATGCTGGTTTGCCCCGGCTGCCATAGCCCGCTGAACGCAAACGCAAGGACCACGAGAGCAAACATACGCGCGGGGTTTTCTCTGGAGAACAGAATCCCGGCAGCAATCGCAATCAGCAGAGCCTGAAACGCGACCATCCAGCCCGCTGGGATACGCACGCCCGCGATGTAATGAATGACGAACAGAATGAACGACAACGCAAGCGGCAATGCCATTGCGCGCAAGACATTTCTCACACCGCCGGAGAATGCAGCCGGCAAGGCAAGCACCGCCGCCGCGACCAAGATCGGATACTCCGTTGTACTCGAAAATACGTTCGGCGCTATCAATCCCGTGAACACACCGCCCACCACGCCGCCGATGGATGTCGCGAGATAGAAGTCCGTGAGGCGCTCTGGCGCCGGACGCAGACGATAAAGCTCGCCGTGGCAAAGCAGCGTGAGAATAAAGAACCCGACGAGATGCAGCGAGATCGTGACGAGCCAGAACGCCTTGTCGCCGCCAAGCATACTGATTGCGAGCGGCGCCACCACGTAAGGAACGATGCGCGCAACCCTCGCGTGCGAAATCCATGGCCGGTCGTTGAACACGGCAACGAAAGTCAGAAGATAAAGTGCAAGCGGAACGACCCAGAGAAAGGGCGCGGCCGCGACATCCGTACTGATATAGGCGGTGACGGCAACGACAAGCCCGGCCGGAATGGCGGCAAGCGCGATCCATGAAAGCTGCGCGGCAAACTTCGGCTTCTCAACTGCAGATCGCGTTTCATGCTTTGCAGCCACGCCGGAAGCAACGACCAGCGCACAAAGCGCGATCAGAACTGCAAGCAGTCCGAATACAGCGGCCCACGCCGCGGTCTGCTCGTGCAGGGTCAACAACGGCTCGAGCAAGACAGGATAGGCAAGCAGTGCCGCGAACGAACCGAGGTTTGACGCAGCATAAAGCACGTAAGGGTTCGACGCGCGCGGATGCCCGCTTGATGCGAACCAGCGCTGCAAGAGCGGCGCACTGGCCGCAAGCGCTGTGAACGGCAGCCCGATCGAAACCGCAAACAGCGCGAGCAACCAAAACTCGATATTCTCAGAAGGCGGCGAACCGAAACTGCCAGCAATGCCTAGCGGCAAGGAAAGCGCCGCGAGGCCGAGCAGGCCGAGATGGATCAGCGCGCCGCGGCGGGGCGGAAGTTTCGTCAGCCAATGCGCGTAGGCGTAGCCGACCAGAAGTGCCGCCTGAAAGAAGACCATCGCGACCGACCAGATCGCAGGCGCACCACCGAGCTTCGGCAGCACCATTTTCGTGAACATTGGCTGCACCGCGAAAAGCAACAGCGCAGATACGAACAGCGTTACCGCGAAGATCGTCGGCGCATACTTGAACAGGTGAACGGCAAGGTTCTGGCGGTTTGCGGCGGCTTCTATGGTGGACATTTACTCGCAGGCCTGATCGGAAAACTAAGCCACGAGGCATAGCGGCAATGTCTTAAATTGCGTTTACGGGGCCTAGACCGCCTGTTCCCGGTAGATTTTATCCGCCCGCTTCTCGAACGCTTCGGCAAAGCGGCGGAACGCGGAGTCGAACAAGGCGCCCATCACCATCCCGAGCATCTTCGATTTGAACTCATAGGCGATGAAGAAATCGACCTCCGATGACCTGTCGCCTTCCGGGCGGAAGCGCCAACGGTTCTCGAGGTGGGAGAACGGCCCGTCGAGATATTCGACAAGGACCGCGAGCTTCGGCTTATCCAACGTGACACGGCTCGAAAAGGTCTCGCGGATGATCTTGTAAGCGACCGTCATATCGGCGATGATGATCTCGACGCCTTCCGCCTCCCCGCTGCGCTTTCGTACGTGCAGGCTCTCGCACATTGGCACGAATTCGGGATAGCGTTCGACATCGGCAACGAGGTCGAACATTCTCGCCGCCGAGTGCTTTACCCGGCGCGTGGTGCGATAGGAATGCATTGAAGTCAGCCGCGCTTATGCGCGCTCTCGCGCGCCGCGCGGAGCTTCTCGAAATCCTCGCCTGCGTGATGTGACGAGCGCGTAAGCGGCGACGAAGTCACCATCAGGAAGCCCTTGGCGCGCGCGATCGCAGCGAAGTTCTCGAACTCGTCCGGTGTCACGTAGCGCGCAACCGGATGATGTTTCCGGCTCGGCTGGAGATACTGGCCGATGGTGATGAAATCGACTTCCGCCGAACGCAGGTCGTCCATCACCTGCAAGACTTCGTTCCGCTCTTCGCCGAGGCCGACCATGATGCCGGACTTCGTGAACATACGCGGGTTCAGTTCCTTCACCTGCTGCAACAGCCGCAGCGAATGGAAGTAGCGCGCACCGGGGCGAACCGGCAGATAAAGCGAAGGCACGGTTTCAAGGTTGTGATTGAACACATCGGGCGCGGCGTCGACGACAACTTCCAGCGCACCATCCTTGCGCAGGAAATCCGGCGTCAGCACTTCGATTGTTGTTTCCGGGGTCGCGACGCGAATTGCGCGAATGACTTTTGCGAAATGATCGGCACCGCCATCGGCGAGATCGTCACGGTCCACCGAAGTCACGACGACGTGCTTCAGGCCAAGGCTCGCGGTCGCTTCGGCGACTTTTTGCGGCTCGTCAGCATCAAGCGCACCGGGCAGCCCGGTCTTCACGTTGCAGAACGAGCAGGCGCGCGTACAGGTGTCACCCATGATGAGGAAGGTTGCGTGCTTTTGCGCCCAGCACTCACCGATATTCGGGCACGAGGCTTCCTCACAGACCGTATGCAACCCGCCCGCACGTACGAGCCGTGCCGTCTCGCTGAACGCGCCCGGACCCGGCGCGCGCACGCGAATCCAGTCCGGCTTCGGCAGAAGCGAAGAATCCGCCCGGTGCGCCTTCTCGGGATGGCGCGGCCGGGTGGTATTCTTCAGCGTATCGATGACGACGGCCATAACGTTCCGCTATCTCACATACTATATCTTACATGGTCGAACGGCGGCTCTGAATCATCCGCCAGACAAAAATCAGAATGACCGCGCCGATGCTGGCCGCGATCAGTCCGCGCCAGAATCCGAACACCTGAATCTGCGCGACTTCGGCAAGCTTGTTGCCAACGAATGCGCCGGCAACGCCAACGATCAAGTTCGTGAACAGGCCATGATTGCTGGAGGTCACCTTCTCTGCGATCCAGCCCGCGATGAGACCGATGATCAGCGTCAGAAAAAAGCCGGTAGTCGGGTTGCCGAGCAGCGTCTGTGCATCGTTCATCGTGTCACCTCAATGTTAAAAACGTGTCGAGTCGATCATACATGAATCACTCGCCCGTAGGCATCCATTACGCTTTCATGCATCATTTCGGAGAGCGTCGGATGCGGGAACACCGCTTGGATCAACTCTTCTTCCGTGGTCTCGCAATTCATGGCGATCACGAAGCCCTGGATCAGTTCGGTTACTTCCGCACCGATCATATGTGCGCCGATTAGTTCGCCGGTCTTCTTGTCGAAAATAGTCTTCACGAAGCCTTCGGTCTCGCCGAGCGCAATCGCCTTGCCATTGCCCATGAACGGAAACCGGCCGACGCGGACCTCGCGCTTTTCTTCTTTCGCGCGCTTCTCGGTCAGGCCGACCGATGCGATTTGCGGATGGCAATAGGTGCAACCCGGAATCCGGTTCTTTTCCATCGGATGGGGCTTCAGCCCCTTGATCGCCTCTACGCAGATTACGCCTTCATGCTCGGCCTTGTGCGCCAGCATCGGGGGCCCCGCGACATCGCCGATCGCATATATGCCGGCGACATTCGTCTTGCCGTAGCTGTCGGTGACAATGGTGCCGCGATCGGTTTTCACGCCAAGCGCTTCTAGTCCAAGATTTTCGATATTACCCACGACACCGACCGCGGAAATCACGCGCTCAAATTCGACGCTCGATGGCTTTCCTTTGCCGTCGTCGATGGTGGCGACAACAGAGTTCGCTTTCTTCTCGAGCTTTGTCACTTTCGTGCCGGTGAGTATCTTGATGCCCTGCTTCTCGAAACGCTTGCGGGCAAAAGCCGCGACTTCTTCGTCCTCAACCGGAAGAATTTGCGGAAGCACTTCGACGACGGTGACTTCCGAACCCATGGTGCGGAAGAACGATGCGAATTCGATACCGATTGCGCCGGAGCCGATCACGAGCAACGACTTCGGCATCTTCTCAGGCACCATCGCCTCGAAGTAAGTCCAGATCAGTTTCTTGTCGGGCTCGATGCCGGGCAGCACGCGCGGACGAGCACCGGTTGCGATAATGATGTGCTTGGCTTGATACGTGCCGGCACTCTTCCCGGTCACCGTTACAGTACCGGGCTTGGCGATCTTCGCCTCGCCGTCGATCACCGTGATCTTGTTCTTCTTCATCAGGAAGCCGACACCGCCGTTCAGCTGCTTCGAAACTGCACGCGAGCGGGCAACAACCGCAGCCGCATCGAACGAGACATTCGAAGCCGAGAGGCCGTAGTCCTTCGCGTGCTGCATATAGTGATAGATTTCGGCGGAGCGAAGGAGCGCCTTTGTTGGGATGCACCCCCAATTTAGGCAGATGCCGCCGAGATGTGCGCGCTCGACGACAGCAGTCTTCAATCCGAGCTGCGCGGCCCGGATTGCGGCGACATAGCCGCCGGGGCCTCCGCCGATAATCAGTACGTCGAAATTGGTCTCAGCCATGTTGCAGCGCCCACTTTATTTCGGACGGCATTTAGCAGGCAAATCCCCCTGCCGTCAGCCACTACGCGGAACGGCAGCCGTGACGGTTCCGCATGGGGCAAATCTACAGCCAAAACCCTTGTGCCAGCGGCCCGCGCCCGCGTACCCTCGCCCCCAATCAAAACAAGGACGGCCAAAGAGTCGTCCGTACTCGGGGAGAACACTATGAAAGGTTTCAAGACCACGGCTGCGCTCGCGTTGGGCATTGCCATCACTATCGCTTCGCCCGCTGCTGCGCAGGAAGTCCGCCTGATGACAGGCCCGCAGGGTGGCGTCTGGGTGCCACTCGGCGGCCAGTTAAAAGACCTCTGGGAAAAGGCGGTTCCTGGTCTGAAGATTCAGAACCTGCCGGGCGCCGGCATCGCAAATGTCCGCGGCATCGAAGAGAACAAGGCCGAAATAGGCTTCGGCAATTCAATCTCGACGGTCGATGCGCTCGCAGGCCGCGAGCCGTTCAACAAACCGCACAAGAATGTATGCAACATTGCGACGCTCTATCCGCAGTACTTCCAGATTCTCGTGCGCACCGACGCGAACATTAAGTCGGTCGCTGATTTGAAGGGCAAGAGCATCACCACGCAGCAGCGCGGCAACACCGGCGAGTTAATCACCCGCCAGATCCTCCAGGTTAACGGCATCACCTACAACGACGTGAAGATGAGTTTCGTATCGTACACGGACTCGGTCTCGCAGATGCAGGACGGTCACGCCGTGGCCTTCACGCTCGGCACCACGATCCCGGCTGGCTCGGTGCTCGACCTCGCGACCGCGCGTGACATCACGCTCCTCGACCTGTCCGGCAGCCTCGCCGGTATGAAGAAGCTGAATCCCGGCTACACGCTCGTTAACGTGCCGGGCAAGACCTATCCGAAGAACGACAAGGACACGCAGGTGATCGGCTATGCAACCCATGTCGTTGCAAGCTGCAATCTTCCGGAAGCGACGGTCTATGCGATGACCAAGGCGATTGCACAGAACATCGCAACGCTTGCGACCGTCAACAAGGCGATGACCGGTCTCACGCCGAAGCAGATGGCGGAAGACATCGGCATTCCGTTTCACAAAGGTGCCGCCCGCTTCTACAAGGAATCGGGAGTAAACGTCGTCACCAACTGATCCCAGCGAACGGCGCGGAAAAACTCCGCGCCGTTCGTCTATCAGGCAGAATCAAATGAATACGAATACGGCAGCCGCTCCGGTCTGGAGCCATGCGAGTCTGTTCCGGATTGCGACCGTCGCCATCGCTGTTGCGATGGGAATCTATCACATCTGGGCGATTGTTTTCGGGTCCTCCGAGGCGCTGCTCTTTCGCGGAACCCATGTTCTCTTCGCGGTTACGCTCGTGCTGCTGCTTCATTCGACCTTCACGCGCAGGGAGGGTTCGGCGCCAGCCTTGATCGATTACGTTATCCTTGCCGTCAGCATTGCGCCGATCATTTACCTGCTCTGGAATCAAAAATACATCGACGAAAGAACGCCGTTCGGGATCGATCCGCTGTCCACTTGGGACATCATCATGGCGGCCATCATGATCGTTGTCGTACTCGAGGCGACGCGAAGGGTCATCGGCCTCGCGCTGCCGATTACCGCGATCGTATTTCTGATCTACGGCTTCTATGTTTTCTGGAAAGAGCCGACCCGCATTCTGGATCAGCTTTACATGGGTACCGAAGGCATTTTCGGAATTCCCATCTCGGTCTCCGCAACCTATGTTTTGATCTTCGTGCTGTTCGGCGCATTTATGGAGCGAACCGGCACTGGCCAGCTGTTCATGGACTTTGCCATGTCGCTGACGGGTCACACCGCTGGCGGCCCTGGTAAAGTTGCGGTCGTTAGTTCGAGTCTGTTCGGAACCATTTCTGGCAGCGCCGTCGCCAACGTCATGGTCGATGGCCCGATTTCCATTCCGCTGATGAAGCGAACCGGTTTTGCGCCGCACTTCGCCGCCGGCGTCGAAGCGACCGCTTCAACCGGCGGCCAGATCATGCCGCCGATCATGGGTGCCGCCGCCTTCCTGATCGCGCAGAACCTTCAGGTCAGTTACGGCCAGGTGATCATCTGGGCTCTGCTTCCGGCGATCCTCTATTACGTCGCCTGCTTCTGCGCAGTGCATTTTGAAGCCAAGCGTCATGGAATCATGGGTGTCCCCCGCTCGGAACTGCCGCGCCTGACGGTCGTGATGGCGGAACGCGGCCACCTTTTCATTCCGATCCTCGTCATTCTGATCGTGATGTATTCCGGCTTCAGCGCACCGCTCGCCGCACTTGCGGGCACCGCTGCTTGCTTTCCGGTAGCCGCTCTGCGCAAATCGACCCGCGTGAACTGCACGCTCGAGAATGTGATCGAAGCGTTCTACGACGGCGCCAGGAACGCGCTGGGGGTTGCGCTCGCCTGCGCCTGCGCCGGCATTGTTATCGGCGTTATAACGCAGACCAATCTTGGCATCATCTTCACACAGTATGTAACGAACCTCTCGAAGGATACGCTGCTGCTCGCGCTCGTCTTTACGATGGTTGCCGCCATCGTCCTCGGCATGGGGATGCCGACGACGCCCGCCTACATAATCCTGACGGCCCTGCTGATCCCCGCTGTGATTAAACTCGGCGTGATCGAGCAAGCTGCGCATATGTTCGCGTTCTACTTCGCGGTGTTGTCGGCGATCACACCGCCGGTTGCGCTCGCGGTTTTTGCCGCGGCGGGAATCGCGAAAGCGGATCTTTGGAAGAGCGGCTGGGCGGCCGTAAAAGTCGGCGCGGCTGGCTTCATCGTGCCGTTCATGTTTGTCTACGAGCCTGCACTTCTAATGATCCACGACAGTTGGCTCTGGATCATCTACCGCTTCGCGCTCGCCGTACTCGGTATTGCCTTGCTGGCGGGCGGGTTACACGGTTACTTCTTGTCGCGCGCCAGTCTGTGGCAGCGTGCACTGCTTATCGGCGGCGGGTTGATGCTGGTTGCTCCTTATGTGTGGACCGATATTGCTGGCTTTGCGATCTGCGCCTTCGTGCTCAGCGTGCAGTGGATTGAGAAAAAGAAGATCATCGCAGCCGCGAAAAACTAGAGCCGTGTTGTTGCACTCCGCACGCAATCGGCGTTCATGACGCCGAACATATCGTCGGCTTTGCCGAACAGTTTCGACGGGTCGCCGGTCGGCGCCTTGTGCGCGAGACCGACGATGCGCGCGAGTTCGTTCGACAATGCTGTGTATTGTGCCCGCTTCTCCTCGCCCTGAAAATTCGCGAGAAAAGTACCGAGAGCTGCGAAGCGGCTGATCGTATTCAGCGCTTCAGACGAAGCAGCGATCACATACGGCGAATTCGGATTTTTCTCGCGCTCCAGCGCGGACGCTAGTGCGCCGGTCCGGTACTTGATCTGAAAATAAACGTCGATGAGGTCCTTGCAGGTACGCGCCGTCTCGCCGCGCGAAACGCTGGTCTGAATCAGTTCGACATACCGCGTGTTGAGATAGGCCTGGTACATCGTCGCCACCAGCGAAAGCGCTGCGACGAAGAAAGAAATATACGCGAATACGTTTGCGTTGCCTTTGGAGTCAGCCATGGCGAGGACCTTTGATTCCGGGTCCCGCGACTATATCACGCCATCAGCGAAAGCGGCTTCTCGATGGCTTCCCGGAATGCCGCGAGCAGTTGCGCACCCAGCGCCCCATCAACCGCGCGATGATCGCAGGAAAGTGTCACGGTCATCACGTCGGCTGCCACCACCTCGCCGTCGCGAACCACGGCCCGCTTCTCGCCCGCGCCGACCGCGAGAATGGTCGCGTGCGGCGGGTTGATCACGGCAGCGAAATCTTTCACGCCATACATCCCGAGATTGGAAATCGCGGTCGTACCGCCCTGGTATTCGGTGGGCTTCAGCTTCTTGGTCTTCGCACGGGCGGCAAAGTCCTTCATCTCGTTAGAGATCGCCGATAGCGATTTGCCTTCCGCTTGGCGGATCACGGGCGTAACCAGCCCGCCGGGGATCGCGACTGCAACGCCGATGTCGGAATGCTTGTGCTTCAGCATTGCGCCTTCGGTCCAGGTCGCGTTCGCATCCGGCACTTTCTGAAGTGCGACTGCCATCGCCTTGATCACGAAGTCGTTCACAGAAAGCTTGAAGGCAGGTTTGCCGTCTTTCTCAGGCGCAGTCGCGTTGATTTCCTCGCGCACGCGCAGAAGCGAACCGATATCGACATCCGCCGTCAGATAGAAATGCGGGATCGTGAGCTTCGATTCCAGCAAACGCCGCGCAATCGTCTTGCGCATGGAATCGTGCGGCACGCTCTCGAATGAGCCTTCTTCATAAAGCGCACGGATCTGATCGTCGCTCGGCACCGAAATGCCGGGCATCGTGCCGCCTGAAGGCGCGGCAGGTGCACGCATCTGCGCGCCGCCGGACTTCGCAGATTCGATATCGCGCGCGATGATCCGGCCATGCGGACCAGTGCCGCTGACCCGCGAAAGATCAACGCCCGCGTCCTTTGCAAGACGCCGCGCAAGCGGAGATGAGAACACGCGTCCGCCGCTACCATTCGCTTTCGGCGCGGCAGGCACAGGTGCCGCTGCTTGTGGAGCGGGAGTCGGTTTCGGCGCATCGGCTTTCGGAGCAGAAGCTACTTGTGGCTTTGGCGCGGTTGGTGCGGCTTTCGCAGCTGCACTTGCATCCTCGCCTTCTTCGGCAAGAACGGCGATCACCTGATTGACCGGAACGTCGGCGGTGCCTTCCGGCACCATGATTTTTGCGATCGTGCCCTCATCGACCGCTTCGACTTCCATCGTCGCCTTGTCGGTTTCGATCTCGGCGATGACGTCGCCGGCCTTGACCTTGTCGCCCTCTTTCTTGAGCCACTTCGCGAGATTGCCCTTCTCCATCGTGGGGGAAAGCGCGGGCATGAGAATGTTGACAGGCATTGTCGCGCCTCAGCGGTACGTTACAGCACGGGCAGCTTCGATAACTTTCGCCGCATTCGGCAGCGCGAGTTTCTCGAGGTTCGCGGCATAAGGCATCGGCACGTCTTCACCGGTAACGCGCTTGACCGGCGCGTCGAGATAATCGAACGCTTCATCCATGATGCGCGCCGCGATCTCGGAGCCGACACCGAATTGCGGCCAGCCTTCTTCGACCGTGACGCAGCGTCCGGTTTTCTTGACCGACTCGATGATCGTCGCCATGTCGAGCGGACGAATGGTGCGCAGATCGATCACTTCCGCAAAGATGTGTTTCTTCGCGAGTTCTTCGGCCGCTTCCAGCGCGTAAGTCATCCCGATCGACCAAGACAGGATCGTCACGTCCTTGCCGGGGCGCACGACCTTCGCCTTGCCGATAGGGACCAGATAATCGTCGAGCTTCGGCACCGGGAAGGTCTTGCCATAGAGAATTTCGTTCTCAAGAAAGATCACCGGGTTCGGATCGCGGATCGCTGATTTCAGCAAGCCTTTCGCGTCCGCTGCCGTGTAAGGCGAGACAACCTTCAAGCCGGGGATATGCGCATACCATGACGCAAAATCCTGGCTGTGCTGAGCGGCCACGCGCGCCGCCGCGCCATTCGGTCCGCGAAATACGATTGAGCACTCGACCTGACCGCCAGACATATAAAGCGTCTTAGCCGCCGAGTTCACGATCTGGTCGATCGCCTGCATCGAGAAATTGAAGGTCATGAATTCGACGATGGGCTTCAGCCCTGTAAAGCCGGCACCTACGCCGACTCACGCGTCGCGCACCGAATTCCTGCAACAGGCCTTGGGTCACTTTGTACGCGCCCTGATACTCCGCGACTTCCTCGCCCATCACGAAAACATCCGGATCGCGGCGCATTTCCTCGGCCATCGCATCGCGCAGCGCTTCACGCACGGTCTGGTTCACCATCTCGGTGCCTTCCGGCACATCGAGTTCGACTGGTGTCGCTTCAACCGGCTTCTCTGCGGACGCCGGACGTTTCTCTAACGTGGCTTCGGGTTGTTTCGCCGGAGCCTCGGCTTTTTTCGGCGCGGACTTCACGGGCGCGTCGGACGCGCTCTCGCCTTCGCCAAGGATCAGCGCAATCGGTGTGTTAACGGCAACATCCTGCGTGCCTTCGGGCACGAGAATTTTGCCGAGCTTGCCTTCATCGACCGCCTCGACTTCCATCGTCGCCTTGTCGGTTTCGATTTCGGCGATAACGTCGCCCGCTTTCACATCGTCGCCTTCGGCCTTCAGCCACTTGGCGAGGTTGCCCTTTTCCATCGTGGGCGAAAGCGCGGGCATGAGAATTTCAATCGGCATTTCGAACCCTGACTTATCGCGGTGCCACGGCGACGATGAACGCGCCGCCGGCAACCAAGATACACACGAAGAAAACCGCCATGGCGATGTGAACCTTGCGCGCGTTCTCGCGCGCCTCGCCCGTCAGCTTGCCGTTCACGAACAGCCAGTTGAAGAACAACTGGCCTCGAAGATGCGACTGTTCAGGCGCAAGCGAGCCATGTGTTCTGAGATAGAAATAAAACGCGGTGATCCAGCTAAGACCGATGCCGATCAGCGAGGTGTAAGCGACGAGTAAGCCGACTGTCCGCATTACCCGGCCCTACCGCAATACGTCGGTATAGAGTTCCGACGGATCCGGCTCCTGATCGTTGGTCGCGAACTCCGCGGACTCGTTCACGATCTGGCGAATCTCGGCGTCGATTTTTTTGATTTCGTCTTCGGAGACGAACTTGCCTTCGAGGATGCGCTTGCGCACCCACTCGATCGGATCGCGCTCCGTGCGCATTTTTTCGACTTCTTCCTTGGCGCGGTATTTTGCGGGGTCCGACATAGAGTGACCGCGATAGCGGTACGTCTGCATTTCCAGAATGAACGGACCTTCGCCGGTGCGCGCGTGATTTACCGCGCGGGCGCCGGCTTCATAGACAGCACGCACATCCATGCCGTCCACCTTCTCGCCGGGAATGTTGAACGACGCGCCGCGCTTCGAAAAATCCGTCAGCGCTGACGAGCGCTCGACCGAGGTGCCCATCGCGTATTTATTGTTTTCGATGATGTAGATAACCGGGAGTTTCCAGAGCTCCGCCATGTTGAAACTCTCGTAGACCTGGCCCTGGTTCGAAGCGCCGTCACCGAAATAGGTGAGACAGACATTGCCGTTGTCGCGGTAGCGGTTCGCAAACGCGATGCCGGTGCCGAGTGACACCTGCGCGCCGACGATACCGTGCCCGCCGAAGAAATTTTTCTCGATGCTGAACATATGCATCGAGCCGCCCTTGCCTTTGGAGTACCCGCCGCGCCGGCCGGTGAGTTCGGCCATGACGCCATTCGCTTCCATTCCGCAGGCGAGCATATGGCCGTGGTCGCGATAGGCGGTGATAACCTGATCGCCCTCTTTGAGGGCCATCTGCATCCCGACTACGACCGCTTCCTGACCGATGTAGAGGTGGCAGAAGCCGCCGATCAGGCCCATGCCGTAAAGCTGGCCGGCCTTTTCTTCAAAACGGCGGATGAGCAACATCTCGCGATAGGCCGTGAGCTCCTGCTCCTTGCCCCACGCAAGCGCTTTCGTTGCGCGCGAAACGGATTTGTCGGTTTTCTCTGCTTTGGCGGCGGCAGGCATTTTTGTTTTTGTCTCCCGTGAAATTTGCTTAGCGCAAAATTCGCGGTGACGCTACCGCCAGCACTGGAATGCCAGACGGATGCGCTTGAAACTAAACGAAATTTCAGGCCGGGAAGCCGAAACGTAACGAGATTGCGAGAGCTATGCGTTAGCGCCGCAGGATCATGACGAGATCGTTCGGCATCGCAAAAGAAAGATCGCGGCGTGCGAGTTCTTCGAGCAAATCCGGGTCGATCTGGTTCGAGCGCAGGAGCTGGTTGCGATGCTCGAGCGCCATGCGCTCGATGACCAACTGGTTGCGGTCCTGCGTGAGATTCGCGATCTCTTCTTTGAGCGCCTTGCCGGCCTCGATGCCGTAATTGCCGTGCTGCGCATGGAACGCGAAATAGGCGATCATCGCAGCTGCGATGCAATAAAGCCCCAGAACCCGGAAGAAGCGGCCGAGCCGCGTGCGCGTAACCATCCGGCTTTTATGCCGGACTCGTATTGCCTAGGCGTTAACGAGGGAGCGCGTCCCGGCCGCCATAGCGGGCTTCCGGACCCAGTTCTTCTTCGATCCGAAGCAACTGGTTGTATTTCGCGGTCCGGTCGGAACGGGCAAGCGACCCGGTTTTGATCTGTCCGCAGTTGGTCGCGACCGCGAGGTCCGCAATCGTCGCGTCTTCGGTTTCGCCAGAGCGGTGGGACATCACCGCACGATAGGCCGCGCGATGCGCGGTATCGACGGCAGCCAGCGTTTCGGTCAGCGAGCCGATCTGGTTGACCTTGACCAGGATCGCGTTGCCGACGCCCTTCTCGATGCCTTCGCGCAGGCGCTTCTCGTTCGTGACGAACAGATCGTCGCCGACGAGTTGCACGGTTTTACCGATCTTGTCGGTGAGAATCTTCCAGCCGGCCCAGTCGTCCTCGGCCATGCCGTCTTCGACCGAGATGATCGGATAGCGCTTGCAGAGATCGGCGAGATAGGAAGCCTGCGCTTCCGGATCGCGCGACTTGCCCTCGCCTTCGTATTCGTATTTGCCGTTCTTGAAGAACTCGGTCGCGGCGCAGTCGAGCGCGAGCAAAACATCTGAGCCCGGCTTGTAGCCAGCCGCTTCAATCGACTTCATGACGAAGCCGAGTGCGGCGTCCGCGTCTTTCAGGTTCGGCGCGAAGCCGCCTTCGTCGCCGACATTCGTGTTGTGACCCGCGTCTTTCAGGCCCTTCTTCAGCGTATGGAAGATTTCCGAACCCATGCGTAGCGCTTCGCGGAAAGTCTCCGCGCCAACCGGCATGATCATGAATTCCTGGAAGTCGATCGGATTGTCGGCGTGCGCGCCGCCGTTGACGATATTCATCATCGGCACCGGCAAGAGCCGCGCACTGGTGCCGCCGACATAGCGATACAGCGGCATATTCGATGATTGCGCGGCGGCCTTTGCAGCGGCTAGCGAAACACCAAGGATCGCATTCGCGCCGAGACGGCTCTTGTTCGGCGTGCCGTCGAGTTCGATCATCGCGTTGTCGATCTTGGTCTGCTCTTCGGCGTCGAGACCGCTGATGGTGTCGAAGATTTCGCCGTTGACGGCGGCGACAGCGTTCAGAACGCCCTTGCCGCCGTAGCGCTTCTTGTCGCCGTCGCGCAGTTCGACCGCTTCGTGCGCGCCGGTTGAGGCGCCCGAAGGCACCGCCGCACGGCCCATGGTCCCGTCTTCAAGGACGACTTCGACTTCAACTGTGGGGAAACCGCGGCTGTCGAGAATCTCGCGGGCGCGGATATCGGTGATTGCTGTCATGATGGGGCGGGCTTCTACCCGAACTGCCGCTCCCGCGCAAAGACCTCCGAAGTCTTAGCCAACAGTCTTGATCAGCCAGCCGAAGAAATACTCCCAGCGTGTGACCGTTTCGGTGAATCCGCGCGCCGCATAGCATCCGGCGTCTGGCTGGGGTTTCCAGTACCGGCGCAGTCCGGCCTGATCGACGATGCGAACCGAGCTTCGTAGCTCGGGCACGTCGCGGCTTTGGGTGAACTGGTGTTTTGTCGCCTTCTCCTGAATGCAACGGAACGAAGCATAGGAATTGTTCGACGGATCATAGACGACGAAATCGACCGCCCGCTCGATTTGCGCGGGCAGGATGAGGTACACTGAGACGACAAAAATCAGGAGAGAAGCGGCGAAGAAATCGAGCAAGCCAAGCCTTCGGGATTTGGGCTTGAGCAGCTCAGGCCCGGGTCTGGACAGGTCGCGATATTCCAGCTTCATAGCGAAATGCCTCGCAATAAACTGCAACTCGGTTCGACTACTCCCGTTCCTTCCTCCCCGGACAAGGCAACGCTTGACCGCGTACCTAACCCGCATCCGGATTCCGATTATGCTGTCCGGTTCGTTACTCCAGAGTTTACGACCCTGTGTCCGATCACCGGTCAGCCGGATTTCGCTCATCTTGTCATCGATTACGTGCCGGGCAAATGGCTCGTAGAGTCGAAGTCGCTCAAATTGTATTTCGCGAGCTATCGCAATCACGGTGCCTTTCATGAAGACTGCACCGTCGCGATCGGCAAAAAGCTCGTAAAACTGCTGATCCCCAAGTATTTGCGGATCGGCGGCTATTGGTATCCGCGCGGCGGCATCCCGATCGATGTGTTCTGGCAGCACGGCAAGTTGCCCTCCAGCGTATGGCTTCCAGACCAGGGCGTCGCGCCTTATCGCGGCCGCGGATAAAATCTCGAAGATGAGTCGCGTTCTGATCACGAACGGCGATCACGCCGCGAACGCGCTTGCCGCGCATTTTCCCGACGCGGAGATTCTCATCTGGCGGGACGTGCTGATCGAAGGCCCTGTGCCCGGCGGCATCGGCGACGAAGCGCTGTCCGACATCCGCGCGCGTCACATCGAGACGGCCTTCGGTATGCATGATGTGCGCGCGGACTTCACGCGGCGCGACCGCGCACTCGCAAAGATCGGACCCGATGACCGCGTTGAACTCTGGTTCGAAACCGATCTCCACGATCAATTGCAACTTATTCAGGTGCTTTCGCGCTTGGGCACGCAGGCATCGCGTGCCGAACTCTGGCTGACGCTGGCCCCTCCGCCGCTCATGAATCAGATCGGCGAAATGACGAGGACGCTTGCGCCGGTGAGCACCGAACAAGTCGCGGAAGCCGGCGTACTTTGGAACGCCTTTCGCGCCCCAACGCCGGACGCCGTAATCGTGGCCGCCAAGGCAAGCGGCGCGTTGCCGGAAGCACGCGCGGCTTTTGCGAGAATGCTGGAAGAATATCCGTCAGCCTCGGACGGACTTGGACGGGTCGAGCGCAAAGCCCTTCTCGCAATCCGTGACGGCGCGATCACACCGGGGCTTGCGTTTCGTCATTATCAGCAGACCGAGGCGTTGCCATTCCTCGGCGATCTTGGATTCTATTTTCGGCTCGAACAACTCGGTTCCGGAAAGTCTCCGTTGCTCCACGGGCTTCCGCCGGGTGGCGTTGCGGAAGCCGCACGCACCAACATGACCGTCGAATACACCCATACCCCGATCGAACTTACCGCCGCCGGTCACGATGTGCTGGAAGGCCGCGCCGACTTCGTAAAGCTGAACGGCATTGATCGCTGGATTGGTGGCGTGCAGCTAACGCACGAAAATGTGTGGCGTTACGACCCGGCGGCGACAACGCTTTCGCGTGACTAGCTTTTCTTCGGAAACAAAAAATACGCGCCGCCCAGTCCGGTTACGGCAATCATTACAGCCGCGGCCAGCAATGTCGCGGTGAGACCGAGATAAGCAAGCCCATAATAATAAAAGATCGGGCCAACCGCGTGTCCTATGAAAAAGAATGAGGAATGCAGTGCGATTGCCGAGCCGCGCGTTTTTGGTGCGATCTCGGAGGCGGCAAGCTGGAAACAGTTGTGCATCATGTAAAAGCCGACGCCCATTACGAGGAAAGCGGCGAACTCAACCGGCCAAGCCAGACGCAGCGTAGAAACGCAAAGCATCGAGGCTGCGATCACGCCGCCCCAAATCATCAGTCCGCGCGTACCGAAGACGTTTAGCATCTGCGGCACGACGAGGCCGAACACCGCGCCGCCGATTGCGAAGCCTGCGATTACGAAACCTGCGATCGTCGCGCGATACTCGCCGCTTTCGTGCAGCAGAATTGCAACGAAGGGAAATATCCCGAAGATTGCAATGCCCTCGAACAACACACCGAGATAGGTCCACTTCGCACGCGGGTTTGCGAAAATGGTCTTGTAGCTGTTGATCGCGAAGGCAAGGTCGAAGCGCTCGCCTTTCTCGTGCTTTACATTCCGAAAGCCCCACAGCCCCGCCGCAAGCGCGAGCATTCCGCAAATCGTTGCCGCGACCAGTACACCGCGCCAGTTCGTGAAATCGCCGACGATGCCGCCGGCCCATGCGCCGGTGAGATTGCCTGCGAGCGCGGCCGCGACATAGCGGCCGAGCACGATCTGCCGCCGCTCGACGGCGACGGAGTCGGAAACGAATGCGAGGCCCGCCGGAAAAATCGCGCCCGCCGCCATGCCCGCAATCAATCGCGTGACGAGCAACCAAGTGAAGTTTTGCGCGAACGCGCCGGCGATGGTGGCAAGCACCAGGAGCGTCATGCCGATCAGCATCAGTTTGGTTTTGCCGAAGAAATCGCCGACCGGGCCGAGTACCGGCTGGATGACCGCGAAGGGCAGCGCGAAAGCGGTTGCCAGCAGCGCTACATCGGCTGCCGGGATTCCGAACTCACCGGAAATCTGCGGCACGACCGGATCAATCGCGCGCATGAACAGGCTGGTCGAAAACGCAATAAAACTTACGACAACGAGCGCCCGGTTCATGTGAAGGTAATTACTTTCAGGCGGCTAGCGTTTCGTCTTCGCAAGCTGATCGAACGCAATGAGATCTTTCAGCAGCGCCTCGAGATCTTTCAGCGGAATCATGTTCGGCCCATCGGACGGCGCCTTGTCCGGATCGGGATGCGTTTCGATGAAGACACCGGCGACACCAACTGCGACCGCCGCACGCGCGAGCACGCCGACATATTTGCGCTCGCCGCCCGAAGAAGTGCCCTGTCCCCCCGGCTGCTGCACCGAATGTGTCGCATCGAAGATCACCGGCGCACCGGTTTCGCGCAGCACCGGCAGTGCGCGCATATCGCTGACCAGCGTGTTGTAGCCGAAGGACACGCCGCGCTCGGTCACGAGCACATTCGCATTGCCGGCACCCGTCACCTTCTCGACGACGTTCTTCATGTCCCACGGCGCCAGGAACTGGCCCTTCTTCACGTTGACGACACGGCCGGTTTTAGCAGCGGCGATCAGCAAGTCGGTCTGGCGGCAGAGGAACGCAGGGATCTGCAGAACATCGCAGGCTTCCGCCGCGCGCGCGCATTGCTCGATTTCATGCACGTCGGTGAGCGTAGGCAGACCGAGCGCTGACTTGATCTCCGCGAATACCGGAAGTGCCGCGTCGATGCCCATGCCGCGCGCAGCTTTCGCGCTGGTGCGGTTCGCCTTGTCGTAGGAGGCCTTGAAAACCAACCCGAGCTTCAGCCGGCCTGCAATTTCCTTTAACGCACTCGCCACTTCCAGCGCGTGCGCGCGGCTTTCCATCTGGCAGGGACCGGCGATCAGCGAAAGCGGCAAGTCGTTGCCGAAACGCACGTTTCCTGCGGAAACGGCGGCATTCGGCGCAGGGTTTGCTCTTGAATCCATGAAAGATTTATTCATCGCGGCGGACCTTGCTTGGCCACGCCGGTCCGGTCAACCGCCTGCGTTAACCTCGAAGCCTAGCACTGCGCCGTGTGCATGGATCACAAGGCGGCCATTGCGTTCTTGCGCGGCTATTCCGCTCTTCGAAATAGCTTGCCGGATTTTCGGAGCGTTGCCCGCGAAAGTGACAGCCGAAAAGCGCAGCCCTTTCGATGCCGCAGGCTTCGATCCGAAGGCATCCTCGAAAGGCCTTGGCTCCGTAATCTGAAGATCGCCGCGCGGTGTCTTGGCGGTGACGCCAAGCGAGGTCGAACGCGGATCGCGGATGCCGGTCCATGCCTGCAGGAAATACTGATGATCGGTCGGACTTTCGGCAGTGAAGATCGCGCCGGAAACGCGCGACACACCGTTCGTGTGGGCTTGCAACTCCTTGAACCAGAAATTCTCGGGCCGCTTATGCTGGCAGACGAAAGTCATGACATCTTTCGAGTCCGGCTCGCGCAGAAACGAAAGCGAGAACGATAACTCCGCTTCGCTGCAGTCGGGGCGTTTTCCCATTCGCCCGAAATCGAACACCGGAAAACCGCCGAAGCCGGCTTTGTCGAACGCAGCCTTGTCGGCACTCGCGTCTGCGCTCGCCAGCACAAGACCGCTTAGACCCTCGCCGTTACGCGCGAGAAAGTCGCGGTGGAAATGCGCGAAGGATGTCGGGCTGCCCTCGCCTTGAATCTTTTCCGGTTCCGCTACTGCTAGAATTTCGATGTAGGAGCCGTCGAATTGCACGATACGGTTATGCGTACCGAACGGATGCTTGTTGCGTGTGCTGACGAGGAAGCCGAGCTTCTCATAGGTCGAAGCCGCCGCATCGAGATCGCGGACCAGATGAATGACGTGATCGATGCCGCGGGACATTGCGAATTAAACG
Organism: Rhizobiales bacterium Ga0077548; assembly: GCA_001464215.1. Classification (GTDB taxonomy): domain Bacteria; phylum Pseudomonadota; class Alphaproteobacteria; order Rhizobiales; family Xanthobacteraceae. The sequence goes on from LNEZ01000033.1 coordinate 34,893, forward strand.
AGGCGGCTCTGTTCGACCGCAGCACCCACGAAAGACGAGAATAGCGGATGCGGGTCGAATGGGCGCGATTTCAGCTCAGGATGAAACTGCACGCCGACGAACCACGGATGATCCGGATATTCGATGATTTCCGGCAGCACGCCGTCCGGTGACATTCCGGAGAAGCGCATACCTTTATCCTCGAGGCGCTCGCGGTAGATCGTGTTCACTTCGTAGCGGTGGCGGTGGCGTTCCGAAATCTCGGTCGTGCCGTAGATTCCCGCGACCCGGCTGCCCTTCGCGAGCGCTGCCGGAAACGCGCCAAGCCGCATGGTGCCGCCGAGATTTCCGCCCGCTTCGCGCCGCTCTCGCTCGTTGCCGCGCAGCCATTCGGTGAGGAGACCCACAACCGGCTCCGGTGTCGCGCCGAACTCGGTTGAATTTGCGCTGCTGATACCGGCGAGATTGCGCGCGGCTTCGACCACCGCCATCTGCATTCCAAAGCAGATTCCGAAATACGGCACGTTGCGCTCACGCGCGAATTGCACCGCGCGGATTTTACCTTCCGCGCCGCGATGCCCGAAACCGCCGGGAACGAGAATGCCGTTGACGTGTTCGAGATACGGCGACGGGTCTTCCTTCTCGAAGATTTCAGACTCGATCCAGTCGAGCTTGACCTTCACCTTGTTCGCGATACCGCCATGCGAAAGCGCCTCGATCAGCGACTTATAGGCGTCTTTCAAGCCGGTATATTTGCCGACGATCGCAATCGTGACATCGCCTTCCGGATTGCGGACGCGGTCTTCGATCGTGTGCCAGCGCGCGAGATTGGGCTGGCGCGCATCCTTGATGCCGAAGGCCGCGAGCACTTCGTTGTCGAGGCCTGCGTGGTGATAAGCGGAAGGCACCGCATAAATGTTGTCGGCGTCCCGGGCCTCGATCACGGCGGTTTCGCGCACGTTGCAGAACAGCCCGAGTTTGCGGCGTTCCTCGCGCGGAATTTCGCGGTCGGTGCGGCACAAGAGAATGTCGGGCTGAATGCCGATGGAGCGCAGTTCTTTCACCGAGTGCTGCGTCGGCTTGGTCTTCAGTTCGCCCGCGCTCGGAATGAACGGAAGCAATGTCAAATGAATGTAGATGCAGGTATC
>LNEZ01000034.1 GCA_001464215.1 Rhizobiales bacterium Ga0077548
GTCATTCGAAATATGATCGCGGATGCCGGTCACGAGCGCGGCGGCGATTGCCCCCGCGTCTCCCGGCAAAGTGAGCCGGATGCGTTCGGAGAGCGAGCGCCGGAGCTGATCCACGCTCGCATTGAACCGAACCGATAGCGGCGCTTCGCTCGCGGCGGGAACCGGCTTGCTTCTGCCGAGCGCAAAGCCGGTGGCACCTAGTCCCGAATAATAAGCGCCGATTGCGAAGTCATAGCCGCCGGGCCGGATCGGGCCGACCAGCGGACGCAGCCGCGCACGTAGTTCCACATACTCGCCGACGGAAGGCGCCAGACCTTTGCGGAATGCGAGCCGTACCCGCTCAGGGATGGCCTGTTTGGACTTCGGGTCGGTTTTGGTAACGCGAAGCACGATCCGGTCCGAGCGCGTGCTTGCATCGCGCGCCTCGACAAATCCCTGCAGGGTGACTGTGGTCGTCTGGGCGGTAAGCACCGGGTGCGCGACCATCGCGCCCCGGACCGCGCCTGTCGCAAAGCCGCCGGCGATGGCAGCTAACATTGCCGCGAGCGCCCATACGAAGGCCCGCTCCCGAAGCGTAAAACTGAGCCACGCTGTCACTCCGAAGAACAGAACAGCCGCAATCCAGGAAGGCTCAGTGGGCGCGAGGAAGTAGAGCAGCACACCGGCGCAAAAGCCGGCGGCTAACCACGGCGCGAGCCGTCCCTGTTCGGCTTCCTCGGCCAGCGCCGCCCGGAGCCGGACGCTGAGCGCGGGAAACAGGTGATCAATTCCGGCGGCGCCGATCGCGTCCGTTCCGGCAATTGCCACAGCCTTGCGGGCGGCGCGTGGCCGCTCCCGGTCCGGCTCGTTCATTACCTTTCCCCGCCCTACTCGCAGCCTCCTCGCTATGCTACACGGGCCGCCGTTTCGTTCCACGTTTGCTTTCGAGTCCGATGTCCGAACCCGTCATCACCCGCTTCGCGCCGTCACCGACCGGCTTCCTCCATATCGGCGGCGCACGCACCGCGCTCTTCAACTGGCTGTATGCGCGCCATACCGGCGGCAAGATGCTCCTGCGCATCGAGGACACCGACCGCCAGCGCTCCACGCAGGAGGCGATCGACGCGATCATCGCCGGCATGAAGTGGCTTGGCCTCGATTGGGACGGCGACATCGTATTCCAGTTTGCCCGCGCCGCCCGTCATCGCGAGGCCGCCGAAGCGCTGCTCACGCTGGGCCGCGCGTACAAATGCTTTGCCACCCCGCAGGAACTCGAAGAGATGCGCGAAAAGGCACGCGCCGAAGGCCGCCCGCCGCGCTATAACGGCCGCTGGCGCGACCGCGATCCTTCCGAAGCCCCCGCCGGCGCAAAGCCGGTGATCCGCCTGAAAGCGCCGCAGGAAGGCGAAACCACGGTCGAGGATCTCGTACAGGGCAAGGTCACCTGGCCCAACAAGGATCTCGATGACCTCGTGTTGCTGCGCTCGGACGGCACCCCGACGTATATGCTTTCGGTGGTGGTAGACGACCACGACATGAACATAACGCACATCATCCGCGGCGACGATCATCTCACGAACGCAGCCCGCCAGAGCCAGATTTACGAAGCGCTCGGCTGGAAGATTCCGCGCATGGGCCACATCCCCCTGATCCACGGATCGGACGGCGCCAAACTCTCGAAGCGTCACGGCGCGCTCGGCGTCGAGTCCTATCGCGCGATGGGCTACGTCCCGGATGCGCTCCGCAACTACCTCGTGCGCCTCGGCTGGAGCCACGGCGATCAGGAACTCTTCTCAACCAAGGAAATGGTCGAGCTGTTCGATCTGTCCAAAGTTGGCCGCTCCGCCGCGCGCTTCGACTTTGTAAAACTCGAGAACATCAACGGCCAATATCTCCGCGCGATGCCGGACGAAGAGATCGTCCGCCAGATCGAAGCGCTCTTGCCCGATCTGCCGGGCGGCGGCCGTACCGCAGCACTATTGAAGTCTCGCCACGACCAGCTTGTTGCGGCGATGCCGGGCCTGAAGGAGCGCGCAAAAACGCTGATCGAACTGATCGAGGGCGCGAGTTTCCTTTTCATCGAGCGCCCGCTGCCGCTCGATGACAAAGCCGCGGCACTCCTGACCGCCGAAGGCCGTGAAACGCTGAAAAAAGCCGTGCCGGCCTTGGAAAAAGCCGACCCCTGGTCCGCGGAGACCACCGAAGCTGCCATCCGGGAGCTTGCCGAGAAGCTCGGCATGAAGCTCGGGGCTGTGGCCCAGCCGGTGCGCGCCGCACTCACCGGGAAATCGACCTCGCCGGGAATCTTCGACGTGCTGAACGTGCTCGGCAAGGAAGAGAGCCTTGCGCGCCTGCGCGACCAGGCGCAGAAGCCCGCGTAAAAAAGCCGGAACCCTGTTGAGCCCCGCCTTGGGTCCGCTTGTCGCGGCGCAGCGAAGGGTCTAGTTTTGCCCATCTGCCGGGCGTTTCCGACCGGCGCCCACATTTCCGGCAAGGCTTCCGGCCCAATAGGCTCAAAGCCGTCCGCAATAAAAACAGGAGATCCGGATGGACGCCAAGAACTCGGCCAAATCCGCTGCGCTTGCCGTAGGCGACAAGAAACTCGACCTGGCCATCAAAGACGGTTCCATCGGCCCGTCCGTTGTCGATATCGGCAAGCTCTACGGCCAGACCGGGATGTTCACCTATGACCCCGGCTTCACCTCGACTGCGAGCTGCGAAAGCAAGATCACCTATATCGACGGCGACGAAGGCGTTCTTCTTTACCGCGGTTATCCGATCGAACAGATCGCCGAGAGCGGCGACTTCCTAGAGACCTGCTATCTGCTGCTTTACGGCGAACTGCCGACCGCAGCACAGAAGGCCGATTTCGATTATCGCGTGAACCGGCACACCATGGTGCACGAACAGATGCACCGCTTCTTCCAGGGCTTCCGCCGCGACGCGCATCCGATGGCGGTCATGGTCGGCTCGGTCGGCGCGCTTTCCGCATTCTATCACGACAGCACCGATATTTCGGACCCGACTCAACGCATGATCGCGTCGATCCGCATGATCGCGAAAATGCCGACGTTAGCTGCGATGGCCTACAAATATTCGGTCGGCCAGCCCTTCGTATATCCGCGCAACGATCTCGATCTGTCGTCGAACTTTTTGCGGATGTGCTTCGCGGTTCCGGCAGAGGAATACAAAGTCAATCCGGTCTTGTCGCGCGCGATGGACCGGATTTTCATTTTGCACGCCGATCACGAACAGAATGCCTCGACTTCGACCGTGCGTCTTGCCGGCTCGTCGGGTGCTA
>LNEZ01000035.1 GCA_001464215.1 Rhizobiales bacterium Ga0077548
CTCTGGGGCCCGGCGCATGGCGGCGCAAACGAAGCCGCGCTAAAGATGCTGACCGAGATCGGTCACGTCGATAAAATTCCGGAATATGTGAAGCGCTCGAAAGACAAGAACGATCCGTTCCGTCTCATGGGATTCGGCCATCGCGTCTACAAAAACTACGATCCGCGCGCGAAGATCATGCAGAAGACCTGCCACGAAGTGCTGAACGAACTCGGCATCAAGGACGATCCGCTCTTGGATGTTGCGATGGAACTGGAGAAGGTCGCGCTGAAGGACGACTACTTCGTCGAGAAAAAGCTCTATCCGAATATCGATTTCTATTCGGGTATCACGCTGAAAGCGATGGGCTTCCCGACCACGATGTTCACCGTGCTGTTCGCGCTCGCGCGCACCGTCGGCTGGATCGCGCAGTGGAAGGAAATGATCGAGGATCCGGGCCAGAAGATCGGCCGCCCGCGCCAGCTCTACACCGGCGCCGCACGGCGCGACTATCTGCCGATCTCACGCCGGAAGTAAAAAACGAAATCTGGGAATACTAAAGGCGGCTTGCTTCAAGCCGCCTTTTTCGCGGCACCATCGTAAGCCCACTTCACGTAGGCACCGGCCCAGGTGAAGCCGCCGCCGAAGGCGGCCAGCATCAAGCGGTCGCCCTCTTTCAGCTTGCTCTCGTAATCCCAGAGCGAAAGCGGGATCGTGGCCGCGGTGGTGTTGCCGTATTTATGGATCGTCATCATCACGCGCTCCATCGGCATCTGCATCCGCTCGGCGGTCGCTTCGATGATGCGGCGGTTCGCCTGATGCGGCACCAGCCAATCGATGTCTGCGCCGGTCAGTTCGTTCCGCTCCATAAGCGTGCGGACGACTTCAGCCATGTTGTGAACCGCGAACTTGTAAACCTGCGCGCCTTCCTGATGCACGTAGTGCAGACGCTTCTCGACGGTTTCCTTGGTCGGCGGCATCCGGCTGCCGCCGGCTTTCTGATGCAGATGCACCCAGCCGGCTCCATCCGAACCAAGCTGCGTGTCTATGATTCCGGTGCCGTTCTCGGAGCGCTGGATCAGTACCGCGCCTGCGCCGTCACCGAACAAAACGCAGGTCGCGCGATCCGTATAATCGATGATCGACGACATCTTGTCGGCACCCACTACGATGGCGGTTTTCGCCGTGCCGTTTTCGATAAATTGCTTAGCGATGGTCAGCGCATAAACGAATCCTGAGCACGCCGCCTGAATGTCGAAGCTCGCAATCCCGCGAATGCCGACTATGTCGCAGACGAGATTGGCGGTCGAGGGAAACACCATATCGGGCGTCGTGGTCGCGCAGATCAGAAGATCGACGTCGTCTGGCTTGATGCCGGTCTTTTCCATGAGACCGAGTACCGCTTTCGCCGCCATATGCGACGTGCCGAGACCCTCGCCCTTCAGAATATGGCGCTGCTTGATGCCGGTGCGTTCGGTGATCCACTCGTCGGTAGTATCGACCATCTCGGCGAGCTCGACGTTCGTAAGCAGATCCGGCGGAAGGTATCCGCAAACGCCAGCGATCGCTGCGCGGCCCGCTTTCATTCGAGGGATACCCCATGCGCCGGTGCGTCCACCACCGGCAAGAAAACACTATGTAATCTACCGAGCCGATGGTTAACCGGCTATTGCCGATTTGCTAGGGCTGCCTTGCACGCTTTTTTGCCAGCAATTCCAAGACAATGGCCGCCGACCTGTCGCTCGGCGGTTCTGGTACTGCGAGAATCGCATCGATCCGCTCGAAGGCTTCGAGTTGCGCGCCTCGCGCAGTGCCCTGATCGAGCAGCGGCGCGACCGCGGTGATGATTTTTTCAGCAGTGCAATCTTCCTGCAAAAGTTCGGGCACCACGGGTTCGTTCAGAAGAATATTCGGAAGCAGCGCCATCTTCACTTTCACCAGCATTCTGCCGATTGCCGCTTCCCACCAGCGCACGCGATAGGCGCCGATATGCGGCACCCGCGCCAGCGCAAGCTCAAGCGTCACCGTTCCAGAAGCTGCAATCGCGGTGCGCGCACCGCGCATCGCCGCAAACTTCTCCGCTTCCGTAACAACGATCCTCGGCTGGATCGGCCATGAACTGATTGCGTCACGGACCTGCGCTTCGATATGCGGCAGCGTGGGCAGCACCAGCTCGAATGGCCCGTGTGTTTTGGTAAGCGACGATACGGCCTCGCCGAAGGTGGCGATCAGCGAACGCAGTTCCGATCTCCGGCTTCCCGGCATGACAATAAGCAAAGGCGGCTTCTGGTCCCGCCGCACGCTTTCTTCTGCATTCGGACGAAGACGGGGCAACTCCTCCAAAACCGGGTGACCGACATAGGTACAAGGCGGCCCGCCAAGATTCCGGTGTACTTCGGGTTCGAATGGAAACAGTGCAAGCGTATGATCGAAATAGGGCCGCATCGCCGCTGCGCGCCCTTGCCGCCATACCCAGACTTGCGGCGCGACGTATTTGATAATCGGGATTTCCGGTGCGCGCGCTCGCACGCGTTTCGCAACCCGGAAACTGAAACCGAAACTGTCGATCAGAATGACGGCGTCGGGCTTGTTTGCGACGATCACTTCCGCCGTCTCGTTGATCCGCCGCTTCAGCCGGAAGAATCCCTTGATGACGTCTGCGAAACCGATAACCGACAACTCGCTCATCGGATACTGGCTTGTTAGCCCTTGCGCCTGCATCGCGTCTCCGCCGACGCCGCGAAAGGTTACCGAAGCCGCTTTGCGCTTCAGCGCAGCCATCAGGCTCGCACCTAAGCGGTCGCCGGAGGCTTCCGCCGCGACGAGATAGATTTCCATCAGGCGCTCGTCCGCGGGGCGGCTGGCAGCGCGGTCACGAAAAGGCCGGCGGCTTCGGCTTCCTCGATGAACCGTTGCGGATCGAGCACAAGCGAGCCTTGCGCTTCAACCGCGATCCCCGCGAGTCCTGCGTCCTTCGCCTGCATGATCGTATCGCTACCGATTGCAGGCAGATCGATCCGGCGATCCTGTGAAGGCTTCGGCAGTTTGACGAGTACGCCCTCACGCTCGCGGAGCCTGAGCCGTCCGTTACGCCGCATCTCGGCAACGCGGGCAAGCATCGTGGCGGTGCCTTCCGCGCCTTCGATCGCGACCACACGCCTTCCTGCAACCACGACAGCCTGCCCGACATCGAAGGCGCCGATTGCACGAAGCAAATTCTGGCCGACTTCGATGTCTTCGCGTTCCTGCGCACTCGGTTCGATATTCGTGGCAAGCCCAGCCGGCATCAGAATTTCCGGCGCGACTTCATGCGGGCCGCGCAAGGTCAATCCATTCTCTGCGAAAATCTTTGCAATTCCGCTGAGTAGCGTATCGTCGCCGCCAAGATATATCTTCGCGATCCGCGGCAGCAGCAGAGCAGACTTCCAATCGAAGCCGACTTGCGAAAGCCTTGGCCGCACCACGCTACCGATGACGACGATCTCGTTTCCGCCGCGTTTTTGCGTCATGCCGACGAACTTCGAAAGCGAGCCGAGTTTCACCCATTCATGCGGGTAGCGCTCGAGTGCCGGGTCGGCAAATCCGCGCAGCAGGAACAGATATACTTCCCGTCCACGCTTCGTGACCGCATCGGCCACGGCTGCCGGGAACGCGCCGCCCCCGCAAATAATCGCGACGGGTGCCGACCCGCTCGCATTTTGCAGAGATGGCCCAGGGCTGTTCAACGTTCAGTCTTCTCCGCCGTCATGCGCACCATGTGACCGGGGTGTGCTGATCCGGCGCTTTCCGGCTTGCCGGATAAAAGTGACGATCTTCTGCACGGCCGGTTCGTCGGCGTATTTCGCAGCGACAATTTCCAGCCGGTCGCTGAGGTTTGCCTCGCCGAAAAACAATTCGCGATACGCCGCACGAATTTTGTGAATGGTTTCCCGGCTAAATCCGCGCCGCTTCAGGCCGATCAGGTTCAGGCCGCCCAGCTTGCCGTTCTGCGCGAGCGCCGCGAACGGAATTACATCGTGACGAACCGCGACCATGCCCGCGAGGATCGCGCCTTCGCCGATGCGCACGTTCTGATGCACCGCGCCGAGCCCGCCCAAGAAGACCGAGTCCTCGACCTCGACATGGCCGCCCAACGTCGCGTTGTTCGCGAATATTACGTTGTTGCCGACGATGCAGTCGTGCCCGACATGAGCGCCCGTCATCAGCATACAGTTATCGCCGACGCGCGTTTCCATGCGTCCGCCGGCAGTCCCGGTATTCATCGTCACGGCTTCGCGAATATCGCAGTTTTTACCGACAATGAGCCGCGACGCTTCGCCTTTGTAATGCACCGACTGCGGCGGGCTTCCGAGCGAGGCGAAAGGTTGAATCTTCGCGCCCGCTCCGATCTCGGTTATGCCCTGGATCGAAACGTGCGCGAGCAAGTGACCGCCATCGCCGATCGTGACTTGCGGCCCGATAATGCAGTATGGCCCAACAAAAACGTCGGCGCCCAATTTGGCGCCGTCAGCTACCCTTGCCGTTGAATCGATCTTTGCCACGAACGGCCGCTCACTCTTCCACGATCATCGCGCCGACTTCGGCTTCGCATACGGTGACGCCGCGTACTCTCGCATCGCCGTGAAACCACCACATGGTCTTGCGCTTGCGGATCTGCTTCATGTGAAATTCGACCGTGTCGCCGGGCAGCACAGGCTTGCGGAATTTCGCCTTATCGACGGTAAGAAAGAAGACCGTCGGCGGCGCGGACACATACCCTGTGCTCAATGAGCAAATTGCGCCCGCGGTCTGCGCCATGCCCTCGATCAAAAGCACGCCCGGCATAACCGGCTTGTTGGGAAAGTGTCCTTGAAAGAACGGTTCGTTGAACGTCACGTTCTTGATGCCGATGCAGGAAATATCCGCATTCACTTCGATAATGCGGTCGACGAGCAGAAACGGATAGCGATGCGGCAGAACCCGCAGCAATTCACCCGGCTCGATAATCGTTTTGTCTTTCAGGAAGCTCATCTTGCTCGTCCGCTTTTTCAGTCGCGCGCTTTGTAACTGGTCTCTTTACCACTTTTCCCCGTAAGCCGCTGCAAGGCGACCTGTTCGCGGAAAAACTCGCGAAGCGGCTTTGCCGGCGCCCCGCCCCAACGCTCGCCCGCTGGAACATCGTGCATGAGGCCGGAACCCGCGATCACCTGCCCGCGATCACCGATGCTGACATGGTCGGAAATGCCAACCTTGCCGCCCAGCATTACTTGGTCTCCAAGGGTGACGCTGCCGGAAAGGGCCGCATGACCCGCGATCAAGCAATGCCGGCCGATCGAAACATTGTGCGCGATGTGAACGAGGTTATCGATCTTGGTGCCCTCGCCGATCGTCGTGTCCCGGCCGCCGCCACGATCCACCGTCGTGCCTGCGCCGAGCTCGACATCGTCCTGTACGATCACGCGGCCCAGTTGTGGCACCTTCAGATGGCTTTTGCCGGGAATGTAGCCGAAGCCGTCCTGTCCGATCCGCACCCCGGCATGGATGATGACCCGGTCGCCGATCAGCGCGTGCGTGATGCTCGCACCAGGGCCGATGCTGCAATCGCGGCCGATACGTACATCGGGACCGATAACGACATTCGCACAGATGATGGTGCCCGCGCCGATCTCGGCGTCCGGACCGACGACCGCGCCCGGATCGACGATCACGCCGTCTTCGAGGCGCGCGTCCTCATGCACCGAAGCCTCGGGGTCAACACCGCGCGTGCCGACAATGGAAAGCGGCCGCAGATCGTCGGCAAACAGCGTGCGAGCGGTCTTCACGAAGGCGGCGTAAGGTTTCTCGACCACCAGCTTCGCAATACGCGGCGGCACTGAACCCGCGAGCTTCTCGCTGACAAAGCACGCCGCTGCATCCGAGATCGCAAGTTGCGCCGCGTAATCGGCTTTCTCGTAAAAGGTTATGTCGTCCGGCCCGGCAACGTCGAGCGGCTTTGCGCCGTTCACGACGATTGCGCCGTGCTCGGCTGAAACCGCGGCACCGGTCAGTTCGGCAATAGCGGCAAGCGCAAGCGGGCCGCGAGAGCGAAAGAAAATCGGATCGGTCATACAAGAACCGTCGAAGTCTGCGCCGGCAATACCGGCCTCAGGAAATCAGAACTTCGCGCCGCCACCGAAGCGGAAGAACTGCGTTCTGTCGTAGGGAGACTTCTGAAGCGGAGCCGCGAGATCGAAGCGCAACGGACCGAACGGCGACTGCCAGATCAGGCTGATGCCCGCTGAAGCGCGAATCGATTCCGCGTCGAACAGACAGACCGCCGTAGCGCAACCCGCCACAGGTGTGACGATCGGAACATTGAGATTGCCCTCGTAATTATAGAGCGAGCCGACGTCGACGAAGAATGCGCTCTTGATGCCGACTTCCTTCGGCAAGAACCAAAGCGGGAACTGAAGTTCGGCCGTTGCCGCCCAATAGGTCGTGCCGCCCAGCGAGTTGTAGCCGCCGGTGAGGTTCGTGTTGATGTCGCGCGCGCCGAAGCCCTGCGTTGCGAAACCGCGGACAAGGGCACTGCCGTTGTTGAAGTGGTCGATGAAGCGCAACTCGTCGCTGCCCCATGCGAACACGTGACCTGCCGAGCCCTTCAGCATACCGACGAAGTCGCCGGTGAGCGGGCGATAGTAACGCACTTCCGCGGTCGTCTTCACGAACTTCGCTTCGCCGCCGACACCCGCGAAATCCTGCGAGAACTGCGCGTAGAGTCCGGCCGTCGGGTCTTTGTTGTTGTCGAGCGAGTTGTAGGTCAGCGAGTAGCCGACCGACGAGGTGAGGACGGAATTGAACAGTGAATCCAGGATCGCGTTTGACACGACGAACGCAGCGCCCGACTTAATCTCGCGCTCGAAAATGCTGTAGCGCACCTGCAGCGTCAGCTCTTCGTTCAACCGCGCGCCTGCGCGCAGCGTAACGCCGATGGTGTCGATGCCGTACTGGACGAATTCGGTGGCCTGCGTTTCCTTGAAGAAGAAGTCGAAGCCGGCCGCGAGCCGGTAGTCCATGAAATACGGCTCGGTGAAAGAGAACTCGAGGCCTCTTGCGCGTTCGCCGTACTGAATCGAGGTGCGCACATACTGGCCACGGCCGAGGAAGTTGCGCTCGCCGATCGTCAATTCGCCGATGATGCCGTCGGAGGTCGAGTAACCGGCGGCGACCGAGAATTCGCCCGTCAGTTGCTCTTCGACATCGACGTTCAGGATAACGCGATCCGGCGCCGAGCCTGGCTCGTTCGTAACCTTCACGGTCTTGAAGTAGCCGAGATTCTTCAGGCGGCGTTCGGCGCGATCGACCATCACGCGGTTGTACGGATCGCCTTCGAGAATATCGAATTCGCGGCGCACGACGTATTCGCGGGTGCGCGTGTTCGAGCGGATATTGATACGCTCGACGTAAACGCGCGCGCCTTCGTCGATCACGTAGACTACGTTAATCAGTCGGCCCTGGAAATCGCGGTCGCCGCGCGGACGGACCTGCGAGAACGCATAGCCGCGATTGGCGAGTTCGATCGTAATCAGTTCGACGGTCTTTTCGACCAGCTCGGCGTTATAGACTTCACCGCTGCGGCCACGGATCAGCGCACGCGCGACTGTCGGATCGAGATCGCGGACGTTCGACAGCACGTCCACATTGCCGAAGCGGTATTGCGGACCTTCGTCGACGACAAAGTTGAGAATGAAGCCGTTGTTCTGGCGATCGAGATCGACCGTCGCCGAGAGAATGCGGAAGTCGGCATAGCCGTTCTTCAGATAGAAGCGGCGCAGCAGTTCCTGGTCCGCGTTCACGCGGTCCGGATCGTACACGTCGCTGTTTCTGAGCCAGCTCAGCCAGTTCGACGGCGTCGTGTTGATAACGTCGCGAAGCCGCGCGTTCGAGAATACGTTGTTGCCGGTGAAGTTGATCGTGCGGATCGTGGTCTTGCCGCCTTCCTTGATCTGATAGATCAGGTCGACGCGATTGTTCGGGCGGTCGATGATCTGCGGATCGACGGTGACATCGTAACGGCCGCTGCGGCGGTAAACTTCGATGATGCGCTGGACGTCGGCCTGCACGGTCGAGCGCGAAAGCGCGGCACGAGCCTTCGACTGCACTTCGGCGGTCAGCACGTCATCCTTGACGCGCCGGTTGCCTTCAAAAGCTACGCGATTGATGACTTGCGCTTCGCGCACGGTAACGACGAGACGCGAACCGGCCATCCGGATCTGAACGTCTTCGAACAGGCCAATCGAATAGAGCGTGCGGAGCGCTTCATCGATCCGTTGCGGATCGGCGCGCTCACCCGGACGAATTTTTACGTAGCTGCGAACGGTGTCTGCATCGACGCGCTGATTGCCGACGACATCGACAGCCGTGATCGTCTGCGCCGAGGCCACCGTAGAAGCGGCTACCGAGACTGCTGCAACGCCACAAAACAGGGTCACGGCGAGCCCGAAGGCGACGCCTAGCTTACGAAGGACCCGTACCCCACCAAATTTCATCGACCGCAATTCCAAAAAGCGGTCTGAACACGACCGCTCCCCCATCCGCTTGGGAACCCAAGCGGAATCGTCTTTCATTCGCGTCCGGTTTTACAGACTTTCCAGTGGCTTGCAAACGAAGTGGGTAGTTTTTGCCGGGCTTTTCCGGGTCGCGTTGCCCATACGCCACGCGACGCATTGCCCCGCACTACGCCATACTATAGTACCACCAAAACGACTCTCGACCGCGTCCAGAGGACCCCACCCCGGAAGCTCGAATATGGCCGCCGGGGCGTTACCGCCTGCTTACCGGGTTCCCGGATTAGGTATCAGGATGCCTGAGCACGCAGGAAAAGCTGGAAAATGTCGTTCCAGGTGGCGACGATCATGAGCAGCATCACGAAAGCCAGCCCAATCCTGAAGCCATACTCCTGCGCCCGCTCGCTCAGAGGCCGTCCGCGGATAGCCTCGATCGCGTAGAACAGAAGGTGACCGCCATCCAAGAGCGGCACCGGGAACAGGTTCAGGAGACCGATGCTGACCGAAAGCACCGCGGTGAGCCGCAAGAGATCATAGAAACTCTGCGCCGCGACTTCGCCCGCGACCTGCCCGATACGGATCGGACCGCCGAGCTGATCGATCGATTCCTTGCCGACGATGATCCCGCCGATATAGGCCATGGTCCGCTCGATCACGAACCAGGTTTCCGAGAAGCCGAGGCCGATCGAGTCGATCACGCCATAGCGTTTGCGGAACGAGTCCTCCGGCTTCGACGGATTTTCGATACCGAGGATGCCGAGCTTCGGATTGTTCGGGTGCGGCTTCGGGGTCGCGTAAAGCGTGAGGCGCTGGTTGCCGCGCTGAACGACCAGCGTGAGTTTCTTGCCGAGCGCGGTGGACACGATCCGCGGCAGATCTTCGAACGCTTCGATCGGCTTGCCGTCGATGGAGACGATCAGATCGCCGGGCTGCATACCGGCTTCCATCGCAGCACTGTTCGGACGGATCGCATTTGCCCGCGAGGGCCAGCGCGACACGCCGATATCGCCAATGCGGTGGGTCGAGCCGAAGTTGTCCTTGATCTCGCGTCGTGCAGGCGTGACGGTCGCTGCAACGTCCTTGCCTTTGCGCTCGACGACGAAATTCAGCTTCTCGCCGGCGGACAGGCTGGTCACGCGAATGAGGTCTTCGTAGCCGTCGATCTGCTTGCCGTTGATGGAAATCACGCGGTCGCCTGCGACGAGGCCCGCGGCCTGTGCCGGACTACCGGCGCGAACGACTTCGAGGATCGGCGTCGTCATGGTGCGGCCGATGCCGTAAAGCACGCCCGCGAAGATCACGACAGCGAGAATGAAATTTGCAATCGGACCCGCTGCGACGATTGCCGCGCGGTTGCGCACCGGCTGGTGAAAGAACGAAATCTTCTTCTCGGCCGCGCTCATTTTCTGGATTTTCTGCAAGTCCGGCGTACTCGCGGCGCTGTCGTCGCCGTGGAAGCGGACGTAGCCGCCGAGCGGGATCGCGGCGAAGCGCCAGCGCGTGCCGTGCTTGTCGTTGAAACCGAAAAGTTCCGGCCCGAAACCGACGGAGAACGCGTCGATCTTCACGCCGCAACGGCGCGCGACCCAGAAGTGACCGAGTTCATGAAAGAAGACGACAACCGTCAAAACGAACAGGAACGGAATGACGTAACCAAGGAGCCAGCCGCCCTTGGCTCCCAACAAACTCAACAGTTCCATTTCCTGCCGCCCTTTCTGATTTCTTACCGCGTTAAGATGCCTTTGCGGCGAATTGAGGCAAGAGGGTAGCCGCTATACTTCTCGCGACATGGTCAACGCCGAGCGCGTCGTTAACCGTACTAACCTCGCGAAGCAGCCCTTCTTTGCCGGCCTGCGTGAGCACCGCCTCGACCAGCCCCGGAATGCCATCGAACGAAAGACGCCTCGCCCGGAATGCCTCGATTGCCACCTCGTTCGCCGCGTTCAACACATTCGGAGCGCCACCGCCCGCCTCAAGCGCATTGCGCGCAAGCCGGAGTGAAGGGAAGCGATCATAATCCGGCGCCTCGAAATGCAACGCGCCGAGCTTTGCGAGGTCGAGCTTCGGCGCGTCCCACGCAAGCCGCTCTGGCCACGCGAGGCAGAAGCCGATCGGAATACGCATATCGGGATGCGCCATCTGCGCCACGACCGACCCGTCGTGAAATTCTACCAGCGCGTGGACGACCGACTGCGGATGAATCAGAACATCGAGCTGCGACGGCGCGAGATCGAAGAGATACGCGGCCTCGATCAGTTCCAGGCCTTTGTTCATGAGCGTCGCGGAGTCGATGGAAATCTTCGCACCCATCGACCAGTTCGGATGGCGCACGGCCTCCTCCGGTGTCACGACAGCGAGCCGCTCGCGGCTCATGGTGCGGAACGGACCGCCGGACGCGGTGAGCGTTACTTTGCGGACGGCATCGCGCCTGCCACAGGCAAGCGCCTGAAAAACCGCGTTATGTTCGGAGTCTACCGGCAGCACGGTCGCATTTTTCTTCTGCGCTTCGCGCATGAAGAGGCTGCCTGCCGTGACCAGACATTCCTTGTTTGCGAGCGCGATTTTCCGGCCGCTTGCAAAGCCAGCGATTGTCGGCGCGAGGCCCGCAGCGCCGACTATCGCGGAGAGCAGAATGTCCGATTTGGCTGCCGCCGCTTCCGCCATGCCCGTGGCGCTTGCGAGCGCCCTAATTTGTGTTCCCGCGAGCGCGGATTTCAGTTCGGGATAGGCCGCCTCATCCGAAACCGCTGCGATCTCGGCGCCAAATTCTTTTGCAAGCGACGCGAGCTTCTTCGCATCGCTGTTTGCCGTCAGCGCAACGACACGAAAATTACCGTCGCGGATGAGATTGAGCGTGCTCGTACCGATCGAGCCGGTAGCTCCGAGAATGCTGACGCTCGTCACCACTGCAACAATCCCGTTGCGGGACCGGACGCGCCTCGATGTGCAAGTCCGATCAGAAGCGCGAGTGCGGCGGCCGCGATGAAGCCGTCGATACGATCCATCACGCCGCCATGTCCCGGAAGAATGCCGGAGGCGTCTTTCTTTCCAAACTTTCGCTTCACGAAAGATTCGAAAATGTCGCCGGCCTGCGAGAACACCGAAACGAAGAGCGCAATCACAATCGACATGAATGCGACGTTCGCGTTGGCGAGTGTAGCGACGGTGACGCCGCCGAGCACGCCGAACAATGTGCCGCCGATTGCACCGGACCAGGTTTTCTTCGGGCTGAGCACCGGCGCGAGCTTCGCACCGCCGATGAACCTCCCGAAGAAATAGCCACCGATGTCGGTCAACCAGACCACCGCGTAGAGCCAGATAATCGCCAGAAATCCGAACTTCGGGTCGTTGCGGAGCAATACTGCCGGAATGAAAACTAGTGAGGCATAAAGCACCCCTGCTCCGCACCACATCTGCGCGCGATCATTGCCGCTCGTCATGAACCCGCAGCCTAGTGCGCCGACAAAAATCATTGCGACGGCGGCGCCGGTCATGCCCATCGCAAGGAAGAGTGCCGCGACGACGATGCTGATTGCACCCGATGCGATCACGTTGGTGCGCGGGCTGACGCCAACAATCGTCGCCCATTCGTACCAGACGAGAAGCGCAGCGATCGTCCAGAACAAGAGAAACGCAAAGCCGCCGTACCAGGTGGCACCAAGCGCGAGCAGAATAAGAACGATGGCCGAAGGCACCCGGCGCTTCAGGTCGCTCGACATCGAGGTAGGTGCTGGCGCCTCGCTCAACTTTGCGCCCTCGCCTTTGCGTCCAAGCCGCCGAAGCGGCGCTCACGCTTGTGAAATTCACCGATCGCGGCCTCCAGCGCTGCCTTATCGAAATCAGGCCAATGCATCGGCACGAACACGAGTTCGGCATAAGCCGCCTGCCAGAGCAGAAAATTCGACAGGCGCTGCTCGCCGCTGGTGCGGATAATCAGGTCGGGATCGGGAATGTCCTTGGTGTGCAGGTGTGCGGCCAGCTTCGCAGCATCGATTTCAGCCGCTGCCAGTTTCCCGCTTGCTACTTCTTCCGCCAGCTTCTTCACGGCTTCGACAATTTCCTGCTGCGCTCCATAGTTGAACGCAACCACCAGCGTCTGACCGGAATTGTTCTTCGTCAGTTCCTCGGCTTCGTTTAGCAGTGCGCAAATATCCGGCTTCAAGTTAGCCCGCTCGCCGATGATCTTCACCCGCACGTCGTTCTTGTGCAGATCGGCGAGATCGTTGCGCACGAAGCGCTTCAAGAGACCCATCAGGTCTTCGATCTCGTCCGCGGGCCGCGACCAGTTTTCGGCGCTGAAGCTGTAGATTGTGAGATAGCGGATACCGAGTTCGCCGGCGGCCTTCACGACATTACGCAATGCTTCCACGCCACGGCGGTGACCTTCACGGCGCGGAAGCCCTCGCGCCGCCGCCCAGCGTCCGTTACCGTCCATGATGATCGCAACATGAACGGGAGGCGTGGCAACGCCGGCTTCGGGCTTCTGCGCGGCGTCTGGCATCGACATCGAGGGACCTGTCAGACCGACAGGATTTCCTTTTCCTTGTGCGCGAGCATCGAGTCGATGTCCGCGATCGAAGTGTCGGTCGCCTTTTGCACTTCGGCTTCATGGCGCTTGGTTTCGTCTTCGGAGACGTGCCCATCCTTCTGGGCTTTTTTCAGAAGGTCGATGCCGTCGCGCCGCACATGACGGATCGCGACTTTCGCAGCTTCCGCGTATTTGTGCGCCACTTTGACGAGCTCTTTACGCCGGTCCTCGTTGAGATCGGGAATGCGAAGGCGAATGACTTGACCTTCGGTGTTAGGATTGAGGCCGAGATTGGAATCGCGGATCGCTTTTTCGACCGCGCTCACCACCGACTTGTCCCAGACCTGAATCGAAATCAGGCGCGGCTCCGGCACGGCAACGGTCGCGACCTGGGTCAGCGGCATATTGGAGCCATAGGCTTCGACCGTGATCGGCTCGACCAGCGAGGGTGTCGCGCGGCCGGTGCGAAGCCCAGCAAGTTCGGTTTTCAGAACGCCCTGTGCGCCCTGCATCCGGCGCTTGATATCTGCGAGGTTGAAGGCTTGCGCTGCCATGATCTAGGTCCCGATTTTGGGGCCGCGAGCGGCCGTGAAAGACTTGAAACTTAGGCGGTCACGATCGTGCCGCGCGACGGGTCGGCAATCGCCGCCGAGATCGCGCCTGCGGTTTTGATCGAAAACACGATTATCGGCAGCTTGGCGTCGCGGGCAAGCGCGAATGCCGCCGCATCCATCACCTTGAGATTCTTCTGCAAAGCGTCGCTGTGGGTGAGCGTCTTGAAGCGCTTTGCCTTCGGGTTCTTGTGCGGGTCCTTGTCGTAAATGCCGTCAACGTCGGTTGCCTTGAAGATCGCCTGGCAATTCAGTTCGGCCGCGCGAAGGGCCGCTGCCGTATCCGTCGTAAAATAAGGATTTCCGGTGCCGCCCGCGAGCACGACGATCCGGCCTTCGGACAAGTCCTTGATCGCCGGCTGGCGCGCATAGGGCTGACACACCGTCGGCATATCGAGCGCGGAGAACGCGCGCGCGGGCGCGCCCGCCGCTTCGATTGCGCGCTCAAGTGCGAGCGCGTTGATCACCGTCGCCAGCATACCCATCTGATCGGCGGTCGCGCGCGGCATTCCGGTGGTCGCAAGCTGTGCACCACGCAAAATATTGCCGCCGCCGACGACGACGGCGATCTGCGTTCCGGCTTTGCGCGCTTTGGCTAAGTCTTTTCCGATCTGGCTCAGCGTCGTCGCGTCGAGACCGAAATCGTTGTTGCCCATCAAAGCTTCGCCCGAGACCTTTACGAGTACCCGGGCGAAGCGTTGTTTTGGCATATGAGGGTCTCTTAGGCTTTACCGCCGGCGGCTGCGACTTCCGCGGCGAAATCCTGTTCCTGTTTCTCGACGCCCTCGCCGAGTGCGAAACGGATAAAGCCCTTCACTGCGATCGGGCCGCCCGCCTTGCCCTCGTTCTCTTTCAGCGCTTGTGCGACGGTCTTGGACGGATCGTGCACGAACGGCTGATCGATGAGGCTCACTTCCTTGTAGAAGCTCTTGAGGCCGCTATCGACGATTTTCTCG
This sequence comes from Rhizobiales bacterium Ga0077548, assembly GCA_001464215.1. Lineage (GTDB taxonomy): Bacteria > Pseudomonadota > Alphaproteobacteria > Rhizobiales > Xanthobacteraceae. The sequence goes on from LNEZ01000035.1 coordinate 14,600, forward strand.
ATCACGTTGTCGGGTTTTCCAGAGGCGCGTGCTTTGTCAGCCAAAATCGCGCGCTCGCGCTCGATTGTCGCGGCATCGATGCCCTTGGATTCCACGGCCAGCGGGTTTGCGGCGGCGATGTGCATCGCAACCATGCGGCCGATGCGATGGAGTTCGACCGCGTCTCCCTTCGATTCGAGCGCGACCAGCACGCCGATCTTGCCGAGACCGTCGGAAATTGCGCCGTGCATATACTGTGCAACCACACCCTCGCTGACAGAAAGCTCTGCAGCACGGCGGAAGGTCATATTTTCACCGATGGTCGCGATCGCAGACGCAATCGCCTCCTCGATCGTGGACGAGCCGGCCTTGATCGATTTCAGCTTTTCGACGTCGGCACCGTTATGCAGTGCCGCCTGTGCAATAAGCTTCACCAGACCCTGGAAGTGGTCGTTGCGCGCGACAAAGTCCGTCTCCGAGTTGACCTCGACGACGACGCCCTTCTTGCCATCCACGGCAAAGCCGACGAGGCCTTCGGCGGCGACACGGCCGGACTTCTTCGCAGCCTTCGACAGTCCCTTCTTGCGGAGCCAATCGACCGCCGCTTCGATGTCGCCATCCGTTGCGGCGAGGGCTGCCTTGCAGTCCATCATGCCCGCGCCGGTAATGTCGCGCAGTTTCTTGACCGCGCTTGCGGTAATTTCGGCCATTTTGTTTTCTCCGTAACGCCGTTCTTATTCGGCGTCGGCTGAGAGCTTCTTCGCCCGTTCGATCCAGCCGGCAACGCGTGCCGGAAGGCGGACCTCTTCACCCACGCGATGCGCGTCGGTCGCGGTCAGTTCGGCGATCTGCGTGTAATGGAAGATACCGAGATCGTTGAGCTGCTTCTCGACGTCCGGGCTGACATGGCCGAGCTTCTTGAGGTCGTCCGGCGCGCCGCGCGGACCAGGCAGCGGCTCGAGCTTTTCCCATCCGGTCCCGGCAGGAAGCGCTTCTTCCATCGGCTTCTCGGCAGCGCCGAGGTCGACGCCCGCTTCGCCTTGCGCGCGCGAGATGCCGTCGATTGCGGCCTTCGCGATCAGATCGCAGTAGAGGTTGATCGCACGGGCGGCATCGTCATTGCCCGGAATCGGGAACGTGATGCCGTCGGGATTGCAGTTCGTATCGACGATCGCGGCGATCGGAATGCCCAAGCGGCGCGCTTCCTTGATCGCGATGTCTTCCTTGTTCGTGTCGATCACGAACAGAAGGTCCGGAACGCCGCCCATGTCGCGGATGCCGCCGAGCGCGAGCTCCAGCTTTTCCTTTTCACGGGAAAGCGTGAGGCGCTCTTTCTTGGTGTAGCCGCCGGACTCGCCGGAGTTCAGCATCTCTTCGATCTTCTTCAGACGCGCGATCGAGTTGGAAATCGTTTTCCAGTTCGTGAGCGTGCCGCCGAGCCAGCGCGAGTTCACGAAATACTGCGCCGAGCGCTTCGCGGCATCGGCGATCGAATCCGCGGCCTGCCGCTTGGTGCCGACGAAAAGAATTCGTCCGCCCTTGGCGACAGCGTCGGAGACCGCCTGCAACGCGCGTGAAAGCGCGGGCACGGTCTGCGCGAGATCGATGATGTGAATGTTGTTACGGGTGCCGAAGATGTACGATTGCATCTTCGGATTCCAACGATGAGCCTGATGGCCAAAGTGGACGCCAGCTTCCAAAAGCTGACGCATGCTGTAGTCGGGCAGCGCCATAGTCCTAACTCCGGTTTGCCTCCGCGGGCAGAGCAGAACCGGATGGTTCTGCACCGGATGATCCCTCTCAGGATCGAAGCGCCCGCGTGCGAGATGGGCGGGTATGGTTGCGCCGCAAGAAATTGGCTATAAGCCATTGATTTTATTATAGTTCTTGGACTTCCAAGACGCCTTCGATGGCGCGGACATTGCCTGCGATCTGCGGCGAGATCGAATACTTGCCAGGCAACTTCACCTCGACCTCCGAAAGCCCTTCCTCAAGCGAGACCACGATATTCACCTCGCCTTTGGCCTCCGGCTTCGCTTCTGACTTCCCGTTGCCGTTGCCGTTCGTACCATTCTGAAGACGTTTCGCGATCTGCTCGATCGACGCATCGGGCCGGACCGTAACCACAAGGCCGCGCTGGTTCTTCGCCGCGACCTGATCGAGCAATTCGACGCCATAGATGCGAAGCCGCACTTCATCGCCCTGCACATCCGCGCCGACCTGAATGAGCACGGCCTTTCCCGGCTCCAGGTCGCGCTGAAACTGTACAAGGCCTTCCTGAAAGATCACGGCTTCGAAGTAGCCGGTCGGATCGGAGAGCTTGATATTCGCCATCCTCGATCCGGTCTTCGTGCGCCGCTCCTGGCGCGACACGATCGTGGCGGCGAGCTTGCCTGCTCCTTGCCCGGCGCGTGCGCTTTGCTGGAATTCCGCCCAGGACTGAATCCGCATCCGCTTCAGCGCGACCGCATAATCGTCGAGCGGATGCCCGGAAAGATAGAAGCCCGCAGCATCGAATTCCCTGGCAAGACGGTCCGCCGGCAGCCACGGCTCCGCGTCGGGCAAGCGAAGCACGACGGTGTTCGTGCTGCTTCCGAACAACTCGTTCTGGCCAGATGCGCGGTTTTCGCCGCTGCGTTGTGCGTGGCGGAGAATTGCTTCGCACCCTGCGAAAACCCGCGCGCGGTTCTTCTCCATCGCATCGAATGCACCGGAGCCCGCCAAGCTCTCCAGCATACGCTTGTTCACCGACTTCGCATCGACCCGCGATGCAAAGTCGGCGAGGTCCTTGAAAGGCTTGTCTCCGCGCGCAGCGACGATAGAATCGACTGCCTGCGCGCCTACGCCCTTGAGTGCAGCGAGCGAATAAAAAATCGTACTCCCATTCACGCCGAACGCGCGTCCCGACTTGTTCACCGACGGCGGCTCGACATTAATTTTAAGCCGCTGCGCCTCGCGGCGAAATTCCGCGAGCTTATCGGTGTTGCCCATGTCGAGCGTCATCGAGGCTGCGAGGAATTCGACCGGATAATTCGCTTTCAGATACGCGGTTTGATAGGCAACCAAGGCATAGGCCGCAGCGTGGCTTTTATTGAAGCCATAGTCGGCAAATTTCGCCAACAGATCGAAAATCGACTGCGCCTGCCGCTTCTCAATGCCCTGCTCGACCGCGCCGCTCACGAAACGCTGCTGCTGGGCGTTCATTTCCTTCTTGATCTTCTTGCCCATCGCGCGGCGCAAGAGATCGGCTTCGCCGAGGGAATAGCCCGCAAGCACGCGCGCGGCTTCCATCACCTGTTCCTGATAAACGATGACGCCGAAGGTTTCTTTCAGCACCGGTTCGAGCTTCGGATGAATATAGTCCGGCTGCTCCTTACCGACCTTGCGGAAGCAATAGGTCGGGATGTTCGCCATCGGGCCGGGACGGTAAAGCGCGACCAGTGCGATGATGTCTTCGAAACGGTCGGGCTTCATGTCGACGAGCGCGCGACGCATACCCTGACCTTCAACCTGGAACACGCCGACAGTCTCGCCACGCGCCAGCATTTCGTAGGTCTTCTTGTCGTCGAGCGGAATCTTGTCGATATCGACCACCACATCGCGCTTCGCGAGCAAATCCGTCGCGGTGCGAATAACCGTCAATGTCTTCAGGCCGAGAAAGTCGAACTTCACAAGGCCGGCGACTTCGACCCATTTCATGTTGAACTGAGTTACGGGCATATTCGAACGCGGGTCGCGATAGAGTGGGATCAGCTCCCCGAGCGGCCGATCGCCGATCACGATACCGGCGGCGTGGGTCGATGCATGGCGATGCAGCCCTTCGAGCTTCAGCGCGATGTCGAACGCACGCTGCACGATGGGCTCCTGTTCCGCGGCATTTTGTAGTTGCGGATCGCCTTCGATTGCCTGGGCCAGCGTCACAGGGTTAGTCGGATTGACCGGCACCAGCTTGCAGAGTTTATCGACCTGCCCATACGGCATCTCAAGCACGCGCCCGACGTCGCGCAACACGCCGCGTGCCTGCAACGAACCGAAGGTGATGATCTGTGCGACACGGTCGCGCCCGTAGCGCTCCTGCACATAGCGGATCACTTCGTCGCGGCGGTCCTGGCAGAAGTCGATGTCGAAGTCGGGCATCGACACGCGCTCGGGATTTAGGAAGCGCTCGAACAGGAGTCCGAAACGCATCGGGTCGAGATCTGTAATTCTGAGCGCGTAAGCGACGAGCGAGCCTGCGCCCGAGCCGCGGCCCGGGCCGACCGGAATATCCTGCTGTTTAGCCCAAACTATAAAGTCTGCGACGATCAGAAAGTAGCCGTCGTATTTCATGTTGCCGATTACGTTCAGCTCGAAGTCGAGCCGCTCGCGATACTGCGCTTCGCTATATCCCTCAGCCACGCCGAATGCCTGCATTCGCCGCCGCAAGCCTTCTTCGGCAAGCCCGCGAAGCTGCGTTGTCTCGTCGATCCGTTCGTTGCCGAAAGTCGGCAGGATCGGTTTGCGCGCGGTCGGACGGTAAGAGCAACGCTGCGCAATTTCCGCGGTTGCCTCGATCGCCGCCGGAAGATCGGCGAATAGCTCAGCCATTTCTTCTTGCGATTTCAGGTAATGCTCGGCGCTGAGTTGCCGCCGGTCGGTTTCGGCAATACGCCGTCCCTCGGCAATTGCCAGTAGCGCGTCCTGCGCCTCGTAGTCGTCGCGAGCTGCAAAGAACGGTTCGTTGGTCGCGACGATCGGAATACTCAATTCATCGGCAAGGCTTAAGAGCTGCGGCTCGGTTCTGCGCTCCTGCGTCAGGTTATGCCGCTGCAATTCGAGGTAAAGACGATTGCCGAAGATCTCCTTGAGCTGCGCGAGCCGTATCCTTGCAAGTTCCGGCTTGTCATTGGTGACACAATCAATCGGACCGGCAGGACCGCCGGTGAGCGCGATCAACCCGTCTGAATGTTCCGCAAGCCAAGCCAATTGCACGCGCGGGTCTTCGCTGTCCGAACCTTCCATAAAGCTACGCGAAGTAAGCTGCATCAGATTGCGGTAGCCGGCTTCGGTCGCAGCCAACAGCACAACCCGCGGCAAAGGCAGCGGTGCAGCGCCTGCACGCACCGGCGGCTCGTCCGCGAAATTCACGGCAAGCGAGCAGCCGACGATGGGCTGCACGCCCTTCTCCGCGATCTTCTCGGAAAACTCGAGCGCACCGAATAAATTGCCGCTGTCAGTCAGCGCGATCGCAGGCTGCCGGTCTTCGCTCGCAAGCGAGGCCAGCTTCGCAATCGGAAGCGCCCCCTCAAGCAGCGAGTAGGACGAATGAACATGAAGATGAACGAACGGCGTATTCGTCACAGGTGCCCTCAGCGACTCTGAAAAACTATAGTCCTGTTTCGGCGGCGAGAAGCAAACTCGCCTGTGGACTATTCGAGTTCCACAATCTTGCCTTCACGGAGCGTGACACGCCGCGTCATGCGCTTGGCAAGCTCGAGGTTGTGGGTTGCGATGATCGCGGCAAGTTTTGTTGCTTCCACGAGCTTTGAGAGCGTACCGAACACATGATCGGCGGTCTTCGGATCGAGATTACCGGTGGGCTCGTCGGCAAGCAGCAATCGCGGCGCGTTCGCGACCGCGCGAGCGATGGCAACGCGCTGCTGCTCGCCGCCGGAAAGCTCGGACGGGCGGTGCTCAAGGCGTTCTCCAAGCCCGAGAAACGCGAGCAACTCGTTCGCGCGCTTCTTCGCCTCGCGCCGGTCGAGACCCGCGATCATCTGCGGCAGGATCACATTCTCGCTCGCCGTGAATTCCGGCAGCAAATGATGAAATTGATAGACGAAACCGATTTCGTCACGGCGGATAGAGGTCCGCGCCGCGTCGCCGAGCTTCGCGGTCGGTCTGCCGTTGATGAATACTTCGCCGCCGTCGGGGTGCTCGAGCAGCCCCGCCATGTGCAGCAAAGTCGATTTACCCGCGCCCGATGGCGCAATCAGCGCGACGGACTCTCCCGGCCAGACCGAAAACGTCACGCCCCGCAAGATTGCGAGCTCGGTCTCGCCTTGCACATAACTGCGGCGGACGCCTTCCAGATGAAGCGCTGGAGCTTTTTCCATTTACTCGTACCGGAGCGCTTCCACAGGGTCGAGCCGCGCCGCGCGCCACGCCGGATAAAGTGTCGCGATGAAGGAAAGGATCAGCGCCATCATGATGACCGCGGTCGTTTCCCCGCTGTCGAGCCGCGCGGGCAGACGGCTCAGGTAATAGAGTTCTGGTGGAAACAACTGCGTGGAAGTCAGCCAAGATACGAAACGGCGAATCTCCTCGATATTGAGACAGACAAGAAGACCGATCGCGAAACCGACCAGTGTGCCGACGATGCCGATACTGGAGCCGGTAATCAGGAATATGCGCATCACCGCGTATTTGGTCGCGCCCATGGTGCGCAGGATCGCAATGTCGTGTCCCTTGTCTTTCACGAGAATGATGAGACCTGAAATGATGTTGAGCGCGGCGACCAGCACGATCAAGGTCAGGATCATGAACATCACGGTGCGCTCTACCTGTAGCGCACTGAAGAAAGACGAATTCCGCTGCCGCCAGTCGATGATGTAAACTTGACGGCCCGCGCCGTCGTTCACAAGCTGCCGGTACTGAACGATCTGGTCCGCGTTGTCGGTGTAGATCTCGATCGCATTCACGTCACCCGCGCGATTGAAATAGGCCTGCGCTTCCGTAAGCGGCATGAAAACAAAGACCGAGTCATACTCGGACATTCCGATCTCGAAGATCGCCGCGACCTTGTAGGTCTTGATCCGCGGTGTCGTGCCCATCGGCGTCACCGACCCGCGTGGTGACACCAACGTGACATTGTCTCCCGCGCGCACCGATAGCTGATCGGCGAGACGCTTGCCGATCACGATGCCCTGCCCCTGATCGAAATTTTCTAGCGAGCCGAACTTGATGTTCGGGCCGATGGCGGGAAGCGCCTTCAGGTCGTTCTCGCGAAGACCGCGCACCAGCACGCCACCGGCATGAAACGGTGACGAGGCGAGCGCCTGCCCTTCGACCAGCGGGATTGCGTGCGTGATGCCCTTCAATTTGAGCAGGCGCTGCGAGACCGCATCGAAATCGGTGAGCGGTGTCCCGACCGGCTGCACCAGCATATGGCCGTTGAGGCCTAGGATCTTGTTCAGCAACTCGTAACGGAAGCCGTTCATCACCGCCATGACGATGATGAGCGTCGCAACACCGAGCATGATGCCCACGAACGAGAAGCCGGCGATAACGGAAATGAATCCTTCCTTGCGCCGCGACCGCAGATAGCGCCCCGCAAGCATCCATTCGTAACGCGAGAACGGCATCGTTCCGCCCTTCGCCGCCATGATCCCTCCTGACGCTCCCGCCGCTTATGCTGCGAGACGCTTCACCGCATCTTCAGGCGTAATCATCTCACGCGCGCCGCCTTCGATCTTGCCTTCCGCGAGGCCCTTCGGCCCTACCAGAATCTGGTACGGCAGACCGATCAGGTCCGCGGTCGCAAACTTCGCGCCCGCGCGATCGTCGGTGTCGTCGTATAAAACATCGATGCCGCGAGCGGTCAGCTCGGCATACATTTTCTCGCACGCTGCGTTCGTCGCGCTGTCGCCCTGCTTCAGGTTCAGAATACCGGCCTTGAACGGCGCAATCGCTTCCGGCCAGATGATGCCGGCTTCATCGTGGCTTGCTTCGATGATCGCAGCGACAAGGCGCGTCGGGCCAATGCCATAAGAGCCCATATGAACCGGCGATGTCGGACCGCCGGGTGACTGCACGGCTGCCTTCATCGGCTCTGAGTACTTAGTACCGAAATAGAAAATGTGCCCAACCTCGATCCCGCGCGCCGACATCTGCTTGTCGCCGGGAATTTCTCCGAACGCCGCCGCGTCGTGTTTCTCGGAAGTCGCGGCATAAAGCGACGTCCATTTTCCGACCAGATTCTCGAGTTCGTCCGCGCTGTCGAAATTCACGCCGGCATCAGGCACGTCAAAGCCGAGATAATCCTTGTGGCAGAACACTTCGCTTTCGCCGGTCGAGGCGAGAATGATGAATTCGTGCGAAAGGTTGCCGCCGATCGGGCCGGTGTCCGCCACCATCGGAATCGCTTTCAGACCCATACGCGCAAACGTCCTGAGATACGCCACGAACATCTTGTTATAGGAATGTTTCGCCCCCGCCGCATCGAGATCGAAGCTGTAAGCATCCTTCATCAGAAATTCGCGCGAGCGGTAAACGCCGAAGCGCGGGCGCACCTCGTCGCGGAATTTCCATTGCAGATGATAGAGATTGAGCGGAAGGTTTTTGTATGACTTCACGTAGGCGCGGAAGATTTCCGTGATCATTTCCTCGTTAGTCGGGCCGTAGAGCATTTCGCGCCCGTGCCGGTCCTGAATGCGGAGCATTTCCTTGCCGTAATCGTCATAGCGGCCGCTTTCGCGCCACAGGTCTGCGGACTGGATCGTCGGCATCAGCATTTCGACCGCACCCGCGCGGTCCTGCTCCTCACGGATGATCTTGCAGACTTTGTTCAGGACCCGGTGCCCGAGCGGCAGCCAGGCGTAGATGCCGGCGGCCTCCTGACGGACCATGCCAGCGCGAAGCATCAAGCGGTGAGATACGATCTCCGCGTCTTTCGGGGTGTCGCGCAGAATGGGCAGGAAGTAGCGGGAAAGGCGCATCGGCGAAGGACTTTCGACTCAAATAAGCAATGGAAGACGGGGCATGAACGCATAACCGATTGGAATGACAAGCCCCGGCGGCTGCGGCAGATGGTTGGTATAACAACCGTCACCCGAATTGCTGCAACGCAAGAATGACAAGCCGGATCAATGCGTTCTACTGTCGAAGACCGATCGGGAGACGGCGCAAGCCGGGGCCCAGGTCTCGGGAGGAAGAGAAACCCCAGCCGCTCGGCGCACTTGTTGCGACAGCGGAAAAAGGCGGTCACCAGAAGCGGGCGAGCCCCAAAGCTCGCCCGTTATCTTTTTGGGCGCATTACAGCTTCACCGGCTTGTAGGGCATCGGCAGATCGTCGAGCGAAATCCAGCCCGCTTTCCAGATTGCGTAGCCTGCGAAGAACAGGATTGCAGACACGATTGTCGTCGCAATCGCTTTTTTCACGAGTTGCGGAAGCACCGGCGCTCCCGGATCGACACCCGTTCCCGGTGTCATGCCGGCTTCCTTGTGCGACCGCACGCCGAACGGCAGCACGGCAAACAACACCGTCCACCAGAGAATAAAATAGATCGCGACGCCAAGCGTTATGTTCATGATTACGCCTGCTCGATCTCCGTGAGCGTGCCGAGGAAGTCCTTCGGGTGCAGAAACAGCACCGGCTTGCCATGCGCTCCGATCTTCGGATTGCCGTCCCCAAGCACCCGCGCGCCGGTCGCCTTCAACTGGTCCCGCGCCGCAAGGATATCATCCACCTCGTAGCACACGTGATGCACGCCGCCATCCGGATTGCGCTCCAGAAATTTCGCAATCGGAGAGTTCAAGCCAAGCGGCTCAAGCAATTCGATCTTCGTATTCGGCAACGTAATGAAGACGGTGGACACGCCATGATCCGGCTGCGGCACGATTTCGGAAACCTCGGCACCGAGCTTGTTCTTATAGACCTCGGAAGCCGACTTGATGTCCTTCACCGCAATGGCAACGTGATTGAGACGGCCGATCATGATGCACCTCTGGTAATACTTATACTTCAAGCACAAGCACGTGACACGTGGGCTTCTTGCCCCATACCGCGTTGACCGCACCGCGCACGCTGCGGCGGATAGCTTCTTCCACTTGCTCGGGATCGCGCCGACGCGACTTTTGCATACCTTCAATGGCGCTATGAACCGCGTCCACGATCAGATCGAACATGGGGCCGTCTTTGCCGGCTTGTTCGGGTACGCCCATGAATTCCACGACCGGCTCGTCCACGAATTGTCCATTACGCGAAAGCGCGACTGCAATCGAAATCACCCCGGAGAAGCTGAGACGCTTGCGGTCTTTGACGACCGCATCCGACGCCGAAATCAGCAGCGTGCCGTCTTTGTAAAGCCGTCCGGATTGAAACTGGTCGGTGATGCCTGCCGGTCCCGGCGCAAGGCGAACGATGTCACCATTCTCACAGGAGACAACTTCTTTTACTCCCGCCTCCTTCGCGAGCAGCGCATTCTCGTGGAGATGCAGTGCTTCGCCGTGAACCGGTACCACAAGTTCGGGCTTCAGCCATTCGTACATCTGCTTCAGCTCGCCGCGGCGCGGATGACCGGAAACGTGTACGAGTTCTGTGCGGTCGGTCACGACCTCGACGCCCTTCGAGATGATCGAGTTTATGATCCGGTTCACCGGCTTTTCGTTGCCCGGAATGGTCCGTGACGACATAATCAGCATATCGCCCGATGACAGTTCAATTGCCGGATGATCGTCGTTCGCGATCCGGGCGAGTGCCGCGCGTGGCTCGCCTTGGCTACCGGTGAGCAAGACCATGACCTTGTTCGGCGGCAGCGTCTGATACGCATCCATGCCGCGAAATTGCGGAACACCTTCGAGATAGCCGAGTTCGCGCGCGACCCCGATCACGCGCTCCATCGCGCGTCCGGCGACCACAACTTCGCGTCCGTATGCGGCCGCGGCCAGTGCCGCCGAGCGCAGACGAGCGACATTCGAGGCAAACGTGGTGACAGCGACACGGCCCTTGGCGCGCGAGACGACTTTCTTGAGGCCCTCAGCGACATCCGCCTCCGACGGCGAGATGCCGTCGCGCACCGCGTTGGTAGAGTCACAAATGACGGCCCTGACACCCTCTGCGCCGAGCGCACGAAACTTCTTCTCATCCGTGATTTCGCCCGCGACCGGAGTGGCATCAAGCTTCCAGTCGCCGGTGTGAACCGCAAGCCCCGCGGGTGTCCGGATCGCGAGCGCATGGCTTTCGGGAATGGAGTGCGCGACCGGCACGAATTCCACGTCGAAAGAGCCGATGGTGACCCGCCCGCCGACCGGCACAACCGTGATCGGGATTTCAGGAGCATTCGGCTCCATCATCTTCTTCGATGCGATCAGCGTCGCGGTGAATGGCGTCGCATAAACCGGCACTTTCAATTTCGGCCACAGATCGAACAATGCGCCGACGTGATCTTCATGCCCGTGGGTCAGCACGATGCCTTTCAGATCGCGGCGCTGCTCTTCGGCAAAACCGACGTCAGCCATGATGAGATCGATACCCGGCGTATCGTTGTCGCCGAAGGAGACGCCCATATCGACGCAGAGCCATTCGCGGCGATTGCCGGAGGCAAGGCCGTAGAGCGCGAGATTCATGCCGATCTCGCCGACACCGCCTAGCGGCGCGAATAACAGTTCTTGTTGCGGCTTTGCCAAAACGAAATTACCTGCCGGGAATTGTTGGGAAGACGTCGCCTGCCCGGATCAGTTCGCTATGCCCGCCGGGAAGCCCAAGCACAAGCGCGCCGTCGCCGTCGATCGCATCGAACGTTCCGCGCAGCGAACGCTCAGGCAGCCTAACTTCGATTTCGCTGCCGATGCCGCCGGCACGCGAAAGCCATGCTTCTCGCGTCTGTGCGAACTGCTTGCCGTGCTGCCATTGCGCCAGCCGGTCCATCATCCGCTCGGCAAGCCGCGCGAAAACTTGCTCGGGAGTTGCAGCGATGCCTGACGATTGCAGATCCGTCGCCGGATAAGCGGCATCCTCGGGATGATGCGCGCAGTTCACACCGATACCGACAACGACTGCCTGCCTTGTATTACTCACAGCACCCTCGACCAGAATGCCGACGAGCTTCTTGCCATCGAGCAGAACGTCGTTCGGCCATTTCAGACGCAGGCGTTCGGCCTCCATCGAAGGAGCAATATCCATTACCGCGTCGTGTAACGCGAGTGCGGCCACGAAACAGATCTGCGGGCTTAAGCTAGGCGGCGCCGGATCGTAGAGCAGAACCGTCGAATAAAGATTGCCGGGCTCGGAAATCCATTGCCGCCCGCGCCTGCCTCGCCCTGATATCTGTTTGTCGGCGACAATCCACTGCTCGACGCCGCCGTCCGCTGCGCGCAAAAGCGCTTCGGCGTTGGTCGAACCAATTTCGGTAAAGTGTGTGACCGGAAGCCCGCCTGCGACGGCCGGAAACGCCATCGTCAGAACAGCGACTTCGCGGCAGCATTCGCCGCGGCAACAAGCGGCGCGGGATAGACGAAGAACATGATCACGAATGCGCCGGAGAGAATAAGCACGGCCACGACCGGCTTCGGCATCGGCAGGAAGGCGGCAACCGGCTCGTCGATATACATGATCTTGACGATACGAAGATAATAGTAAGCGCCCACTACGCTCGCCAAGACGCCGATCACAGCAAGCGTGTAGAACTTACCTTCAATGGCAGCCAGGAACACATAGAATTTCGCAAAGAAACCGGCGAGCGGCGGAATGCCTGCGAGTGAGAACAACAACGCCGCCAGTACGAACGCCATCGCCGGCTGCGTACGTGCAAGGCCCGCAAGTTGGTCGATGTCTTCGACCTGCCCACCGTCGCGGCGCATCGCAATGATGCAGGCGAAGGTGCCGAGCGTCATCGCAAGATAGATCGCCATGTAGATCAGAACGCCCGAGATACCGTTTGCGGTTCCCGGCGCGAGACCAACGAGTGCAAAGCCGACATGGCCGATGGAGGAATAGGCCATCAGCCGCTTGATGTTGCGCTGGCCGATTGCAGCGAAGGCGCCGAGCACCATCGAGGCTATCGCGATGAAAACGATGATCTGCTGCCATTGTAGCATGATGTTTGGAAATGCCGTTACTGCGACCCGGCAGAACAGCGCGACGGCTGCAACTTTCGGTGCCGCCGCGAAAAACGCGGTCACCGGCGTTGGCGCGCCCTCGTAAACGTCGGGTGTCCACATATGGAACGGGACAGCAGAAACCTTGAAGGCAAGTCCCGCGAACAGAAACACGATGCCGAAGATCAGCCCGAGCGATGGGGTCTTGGCCGCCGCAGCGATGCCGGTGAACGATACCGTTCCGGTGAAGCCGTAAATCAGCGACGAACCGTAGAGCAGCATTCCAGAGGAAAGCGCACCGAGTACGAAATACTTCAGGCCCGCTTCGGTAGAGCGCAGGTTCTCGCGGTCGATAGCCGCGATCACGTAAAGCGAAAGCGACATCAATTCGATGCCGAGGTAGAGGGAAATTAAATCCCTTGCCGAGACCATCACCATCATGCCGGCTACCGCGAGCAGGACGACAACCGAGAACTCGAAGCGATTGATCTTGTGATTACGCCAGAAAGGCGCGGACATGATCAGTGCCGCCGCGGCACCGATGATGATCAGCACCTTGAAGAACCGCGAGAACGCATCGACCACGATGCTGCCCCCGAACAGCGCGGCGGGTGCTGCCGGTTGCATCAGGATAACAACAAGCGCGGCCGCCAGCACGATGAGCGCGCCGATCTCGACCAGCGCAGTGCTGCCCTCGCCCCGGAATACGCCAAGCATCAGAAGCGCCATCGCGCCGATCAAGACGATCAGCTCAGGCAGAACCGGCATGAGAGAAGCGAGCGTCATGGCGGTTATTGCACTCCGAGCAGCGCTGCCTTGGCTGGCGCAAGCGCCGCCTTGGTCTGCGCAACGAGATTACCGACCGCCGCCGCGCTCATATCGAGGACCGGCGCGGGCCAGAAGCCAAAGAGAATGGTGAGGAAAACGAGCGGTGCAAGAATGGCAATCTCGCGTGAATCGAGATCGGTGATATTCATGAGACTTTTCTTGTCGAGCACACCGAACACAACGCGGCGATAAAGCCAGAGCGCATAACAAGCCGACAGGATCACGCCCAACGTCGCGAATACGGCGGCCCAGGTGTTCGCCTTGAACGCCGCCATCAACGCGAGCAACTCGCCGACGAATCCGCTCGTTCCAGGGAGGCCCACGTTCGCCATGGTGAAGACCATGAACGCGGCGGCGTAGATCGGCATACGGTTCACGAGACCGCCGTAGGCGGCGATCTCGCGCGTATGCATCCGGTCATAGACCACGCCGACGCAAAGGAAGAGCGCGCCGGAGACAATGCCGTGCGACACCATCTGAAACACGCCGGCCTGCACGCCTTCATTCGAAAAGGTGAAGATGCCGAGCGTCACAAAACCCATGTGCGCGACCGACGAATAGGCGATCAGTTTCTTGATGTCCTCTTGCATCAGCGCGACCAGCGACGTGTAGATGATCGCGACCACGGAGAGGAAGAACATCATCGGCGCAAACATTTCCGACGCGTGCGGAAACATAGGCAACGAGAAGCGCAGGAACCCGTAGCCACCCATCTTTAGCAGCACCGCG
>LNEZ01000036.1 GCA_001464215.1 Rhizobiales bacterium Ga0077548
CACTTCAAGCCCCGCGATGCGGCCGGCGTCTTTGGTCGCCTGGCGCTGCGCGTCGTTGAAGTAAGCGGGAACGGTGATCACGGCCTTATCGACCTTGGAGCCGAGATAGGATTCCGCCGTCTCTTTCATCTTCTGAAGCGTGAAAGCGGAAATCTGCGAAGGCGAATATTTCTGGTCGCCATCGGAGAGCCAGGCGTCGCCGTTGTCGCCCTTCACGATTTCATAGGGGACGAGCTTCTTGTCTTTCGCGACCATGGGGTCGTCGTAGCGGCGGCCGATCAGGCGCTTCACCGCGAAGAAAGTTTTTTCCGGATTGGTTACAGCCTGGCGTTTCGCGGGCTGACCGACGAGCCGCTCGCCTTCGCCGGTGAAGGCGACGATCGAGGGCGTGGTGCGCGCGCCTTCGGCGTTCTCGAGAACTTTCGGCGTTCCGCCATCCATGACGGCGACGCAGGAGTTGGTGGTACCGAGGTCGATTCCGATGACCTTGGACATGGCTTACCTCTCAGTTCCGGCAGGCCGGCAGGGTCCGTTAAAGGCACCCAATGGAAACGGTTTTTGTTGCCGTTCCCCGCGGCCCCCGCGTTGGGGATTTGCCGCAATCATGCTGCGGCGTTCGCGAGGGATATAGGCAGGGGGCCTATATGCCGCAAGGCTTTCAGACGCTTAAAGCTTCGTGGAATCGCGCCCCGGCCGGGCACGGTAAACGGGAAGCGCCCAACCCCAGATAAGCGCACCGGCACGAACCCCGAAAGCGACAAGAAATCCGAGGGTTGCGCCGGTCCAGAACGGCGCGCCGAGACCGGCAAGGACCACGAAAACCAGCGCGCCCGCGAAGGCGGCAGTGATGTAAAGCTCACGCCGCAAGATCACGGAAGGCTCACCCGCCAGCATATCGCGGATCACGCCGCCGAAAGTCGCGGTCAGGATTCCGAGTGCCAGAGCATCGGCGGCCGAAGCGCCGGCCGAAAGCGTCTTCGCGCTACCCACCATTGCATAAGCGGCAAGCCCGACGGCGTCGGCCCATAGCAACACACGATAGCGCGACTCGACGAGATGCGCGGTGAAATAAACCAGCACCGCGACGGCGAGCGGGATCGCGAGATAGAGCGGATTGCGTACCCAGAATACGGGCACGTCGAGCAGGATATCGCGCAGCGTGCCGCCGCCGGTCGCAGTCACTGTCGCGAAGAAGACAAAGGCCACGATATCAAGTTGCTTGCGGGATGCCGCCAGTGCGCCGGTCGCAGCAAAAACTGCGATTCCGATATAGTCGAGCGTCTGCAGAAGAACGGAAACCTGATTCATGACCCCTAGCCCGGTGCGACTAGGCGACGGCATGGCCGTGGTGTCAATCGCGCGTCTATTTGCGGCGCAAAATCAGAACGCCTTCGACTTCAGTGAGCGTCCGATAGTTTTCCAGCTCGCGCGAAAGCGCCACGTCGCTTTGCGCCCATTTGAACCAGTCATAACGGATGCGATCCACGAGAATGACATCGGGTTGCGCGCGGCGGATGTCCTCGATAAGCATCGTGCGGTCGCGCGCCATGTAGCCGTCGAGCCGCGCGCCCGTTGCCGCGTCCACGCCTTTTAGTTTTGCGCCCAAGACGCCCGAGGAAATCCACTGTCCGCAAGTGCGGCTCGCCCAGACACCATTCATCTGGCGCGTGAGCGGAAAGCCCATGCCGACAAGGCCGCCGCCGGAGATATTCAGGATCACCGGATTCGAAATGCCCGCAGCGCGGATAGGGGCTGCAAGCGCTTGCGAATTTACGCTCACCGCGTACCAGGAGAATGTCGCGAACATCAAACCCGCGACGGAAATTGCAGCAGCCGGAACCGTGAGGCGTTCCTTGCGCACAACATCGGCGCGGTCGAACAGCGCAACGATTGCGCCCGCGAAGATCAGCGCGAGCATCGGATAAGAGTGATACTGCAATCCCTTCTGCTGCGCGAAGAAAGAAACGAGAAAGCCAAAGGCGGATGCGATCAGCAGAATGTACGGCCCGGCTAAAACTTCACGGCGCTTCAGCGCGAGGATCACGAGCAGCGCACCGAACCAGAACGGGATTGCGCCGAGCGTGAGGAGATCGAGCACCGATGCCTTCAGCGCAACATAGACTTCCGCAATGATCGGAATCCATTCGTAGACAAACGCCGGATAGAACACGACGACCGCCGCGCCATAAAGCAGCGCCAGCGCCGCCGAAATCCAGTTCTCAAGCGCGAATATCGGCCGCCACGAACGCGCAAGCATTGCCGCGGCGCCGGCGGCAAACAGAACCGGAAACACGAAATGCGGCTTGATGACTACTGTGAGCGCCACGCCAACACCTGCGATCACCGCGGATTGCAACGCGACAGTCTTCTGCGAGGCCCGCAACCAAGCAACCGCAAGAAAAGGAAGAAATGAAATTAACGCGATGTGCTCTCGCTGCGCGAAGGTTGCCGCGGGAAGCACGAGCAGCACGACCGCAAAGGCCGAAGCCAAACTCCAGGCCGTCTTTTCTTCGATCAGCCCGTTCCTGACGAGAAGGCGCACGGAGAACAGAAGACTCGCGCAGACGCCCGCGAATACCAGCAGCCCTACAAGAAATTCCGGCGAGAGGCCGCTCGCGCGCGAAAGCAGAAGTGCCGGCAGATAAAGGTACATCGAGGCCGGCGGATTGACCTCGATGAAATCGACATAAGGACGCTCGCCGGCGAGCATTCTTTCGCCGAGCGTGAGCAGCCAGCTGACATCCGGAGCGGTATCGATGAGTGCGCGTTCGATCAGCGCGACGGCGACAATCGCCGCAAGTACCCAGCGCTCGGGATAAGCAATGACGCGCGGGAGAACTCGCCCGGAACGAAGAGCGTCAGTGCTGCTCATTACACTTCGCCGCAGGTCATGTACTGCGCGCCGAACGGCAGCCAGCGAATCCTGCGCTCGGCTGCCTGCGCAACCGCAGCCCTGAAAGGAAGGAAGAGAAAGAAGTCGGTCGCAGCCTTTTGCAAGCCCGCTTCTTCCATCAACTGCTCGGTTTTTCCCGCCCGCAACAAAACGGCATCGCGGTCGAACTCACAGCGATTGACTGCAATGCGCGTGAGCGGATTCCAGGGGTTGTGTTCGATGACGCAAACCACGCCGCCGGGACGCGTGACGCGGCGCATCTCGCGCATGAACGAAGACCATTCCGCGGGCGGCACGTGATGCATGACACAGATCGTGCTCACGAAATCGAAGGTGCGGTCGGGGAATGGAATACGCGCGCCGTCATGCGCGGCATAATCGACATCGCGGCGCTCGGCCTTTGCCTGCTCGATGCTTTTTTCGGAAACGTCGACGCCGCAATAGCGGGCGAAGTGTTGCCGCACGTAAGGATGGAACGCACCGACGCCGCAGCCGACGTCGAGGCCGTCCGGCTTACGCGCACCGAAATGCGCGGAGATTTTTTCGCGCATCAGATCGGCCTTGGCTTGCAAGAAGAAATCGTGCTTCAGGCCGGAAAAGCTGATCGAGTCCTGCACGACGGCGCCATAGGAGCGGTCGTATTCATCGAAGAGTTGCCTGCTCATGCGACCCTCGTCTGTTCGTGATCGGTGGCTTTGGCCGAGGCGGCAAAACCTATTTTCTTGGCGACGACATAAAGCGGACGGCGCTTCACTTCCGCGTAGATGCGCCCGACATAAAGACCGACCATGCCGGTCAAGAGCATATTCAGCCCGCACAAGAAGGAGACGATCACCACGGTCGAAGTCCAGCCGCGTACCACACTGTCGCTGAAGAGGCCGGCGAAGAAGGAGTAGACGCCATAGACCACGGCGAGCGCCGAAACCGTGGCGCCGGCCCAGATTGCGAGCTTCAAGGGCGCGTCGGAGAAACTGACCACGCCGTTCACGGCAAGACGCAGCATTTTAAAGAACGGATACTTGGTCTCGCCAGCGGCACGCGCCGGGCGATGGAACGTTACTTCGCACTGTTTGAAGCCGAGCCAGGCGAACATACCGCGCACGAAACGGTCGCGTTCGGGCATTTCGCGGAAGGCTTCGAGCACCTTGCGGTCGATCAGGCGGAAGTCGCCGACATCGCGCGGAATATCGACGGAGGAGAGTTTGCCAAGCAGTCGATAGAAAATGGAAGCGGTTTTCTTCTTGAAGGCGCTTTCGCCGTCGCGGGTGAGTCTCCGCGCCTGCACGATTTCGTAGCCTTCCTTCCAGCGCCCGATCATCTCGAGCACGACTTCCGGCGGGTCCTGCAGATCGGCATCCATCACGACGATGGCGTCGCCGCTTGCCGCATCCATGCCGGCGGTAATTGCGATCTGATGGCCGAAGTTTCGCGATAGCCGGATGAACTTGAAGCGCGGGTCCTGCTTCGCTTTGGCTTCGAGCACGATGGAAGAAGTATCGCGCGAGCCATCGTCGACGAAGATCGCTTCCGCGGGCGCATCAAGCGAAGACAAAAGCTTTTCGATCCGGTGCAGGAGCAACGGCAGCACGGCTTCTTCGTTGAAGACCGGCAGGACGAGGCTGTAGCGGACGCCTTCTGTCGGGCGCAAAATCATGGCGGAGATCCGTGGGCGAAGGCCCGCGGAACCCTAGGGAAATGCCGTTAATATCGTCTTTCGGAAATAGGTTAAGCGCTCTTGTCGACTTCGCCGCCGTTGGCGGAGCCCGCCTTTGGGCCGCCTTTCGCGATCCCGACCATGGCGGGGCGCAGCACACGATCGCCGATGGCGTAGCCCGGCTGCACTACCTGCTTCACGGTTCCGGCGGGAACCGTATCGTCGGGCACCTCGAACATGGCCTGATGGAAGTTAGGGTCGAACTTCTGGTTCAGCGGATCGAGCAGCCGGACCCCGTGTTTCTCGAGGGTCTTCGCGAGTTCGCGGTTCGTAAGCTCCACGCCTTCAAGCAGCGTTTTGAAGGTATCGTCCGCGGCCTCGCGAATGGCGGGATCGACCGCTTCCAGCGCACGGCCGAGATTATCGGCGACCGCCAGCATATCGCGGGCAAAGCCTGCGATCGAAAAGTTTCGTGCGTCGGCCACGTCTTTCTCAGCGCGGCGGCGGGTGTTTTCCATCTCCGCGTGCGCGCGGAGGTATTTGTCCTTGAGAGCGGCGGCCTGTGTTTCCAGTTCCGAGATCTGGACTTCGAGCCCGATCCGCTCGTCTACATAGGCCCCGCCTTGATTCAAGCCTTGGCGGCCATGAGCGGCTTCATTCTCGTTCGCGGCCTGCGCGGGATCGAGCGGGTCTTTATCTTTGGATTTTTCGTCAGAGTTCATATGTCCAGTCCGTTCGCCCCGCATATCAGGGCGGAACACAAAAAAATCAAGCGTTAGGTGGTGCTATTTGCCGCTCAAGATCTTGCTCACCACGAGCGCGGTGTAATCGACCATCGGGATCACGCGGGCATAATTGAGCCTGGTCGGCCCGATCACGCCGAGCACGCCGACCACCCTGCCCTCGCCGTCGCGATAAGGTGCCACGATGGTGGACGAGCCGGAGAGCGAAAACAGCTTGTTCTCCGAGCCGATGAAGATGCGAAGGCCCTCGGCCTCTTCGGCTTTACCCAAGAGTTCCGCGACTTCGCCCTTCGTTTCCAGATCGTCGAACAGAAGCCGCACGCGCTCGAGGTCTTCGGCGGCGTTCACGTCTTCGAGCAACTTGGCGTGGCCGCGCACGATCAGCCGTCTAGAAGCAGCATCGCCGCCGGACCAGCTTGCGAGTCCGTCGGCGACGATGCGCTGCGTCAGTCCGTCGAGTTCGGCACGCGCGGCGCTCAGCGACTTTTCGAGATCGTTTCTCGCTTCGCCGAGCGTGCGGCCGCGAATGTGCGCATTCAGAAAGTTGGTCGCTTCGACCAGCGCGGAATTCGCGACCTCCTTCGGAATACTCAGCAGACGGTTCTCAACCTGCCCGTCTTCGGAGACAAGCACGGCAAGCGCACGGGCCGGATCGAGCCGCACGAACTCAATTTGTTTTAAGCGCGGATTGGTCTTCACCGCAGTGACGACACCAGCACCACGCGAAAGGCCCGAGAGCAACGCGGAGGCTTCGCCGAGCAACGACTCGATATTGCCGCCACGCGTCGCGCTCACCTGCGCGTCGATATTCCTGCGTTCGCTTTCCGGCAGGTCGCCGATCTCCATCAGCGCATCGACGAAGAAGCGAAGGCCCTGCTGCGTGGGAAGTCGGCCTGCGCTGGTGTGCGGGGAGTAAATGAGTCCGGCGCTTTCCAGATCGGCCATGACATTTCGTACCGAGGCCGGCGAAAGCGTCATCGGAATAATGCGCGAGAGATTGCGCGAGCCGACCGGCTCGCCGGTCGCAAGATAGGATTCCACGATCTGCCGGAAAATCTCGCGCGAGCGCTCGTCGAGTTCGCGCAGGCTCTGGCCCGGCGGCCGTATTGGAATTTCGGCGGACAAAACGCGTGCTCCTGTCGGTCCCGAAGCCCTGATGAATGCATCATATCTGGTGTTTTCGCGAGTATCGAGCAAGGGCGGGTTGCCGTACGGCGGCACCTCCCCTTACAAGACCCGCAAAGCAGACAGGAGCGATGATGGCGCGGCCAAGCGGAAGAGCGAATGACCAGATGCGGGCGGTTTCTTTCGAGCGCGGCTACTCGCGCCATGCCGAGGGTTCCTGTCTCGTCCGCTTCGGCGACACGCACGTGTTAGTTACCGCTTCGCTCGAAGAGCGGCTGCCGCCATGGCTCAAGGGACAGGGGCGCGGCTGGGTCACCGCCGAATACGGAATGTTGCCGCGCGCAACCCACGACCGCACACGGCGCGAAGCGGCGGGCGGCAAGCAATCCGGCCGCACGCTCGAAATCCAGCGGCTTATCGGGCGGAGCTTGCGTACCGTCACCGATCTCGTGGCGCTCGGCGAGCGGCAGATCACGCTCGACTGCGACGTGATCCAGGCCGACGGCGGCACACGCACCGCCGCGATCACTGGCGCATGGGTGGCGCTGCATGACTGTCTCGCATGGATGAAAAAGCGCGCGATGATCTCAAAGCCGGTGCTGACCGATCATGTCGCGGCGATTTCCTGCGGCATCGTCGAAGGCACGCCGGTGCTGGACCTGAACTATGATGAAGACTCCACCGCCGAGACCGACATGAACCTCGTGATGACGGGTGCGGGCGGCATCATCGAAATTCAGGGCACCGCCGAGAAGAAGCCGTTCACCAACGACGAGATGACGGCGCTGATCGGACTTGCGCGTAACGGCATTACGAAGCTCGTCGAGATGCAGAAGCTCACGGTCGCTTAAAACGAGATGGCGCGAAAACTTTCCGGCAAAGTCGTGCTTGCGACCCACAACTCCGGGAAGCTGAAAGAGATGCGCGAGTTACTCGCACCCCATGGCGTCGAGGTGGTTTCCGCCGGCGAACTTGGGCTTCCCGAACCGGAAGAGAACGGCACCACGTTCGAGGCCAACGCAAAGATAAAAGCCGAAGCAGCAGCAAAGGCCGCGAACCTTCCCGCATTCGCAGACGACTCCGGTCTCGCGGTCGAAGCCCTGAACGGTGCGCCGGGAATTTTCTCCGCGCGCTGGGCCGGGTCTTCGAAAAACTTTTCGCAAGCCATGCGCATTGTCGAAGAAAAGCTGCATGAAGCGAGCGCGTCGACACCCGCACAACGCAAAGCCGCCTTTATTTCCGCGCTCTGTGTCGCCTGGCCCGACGGCGAAACAATTTCGTTCGAAGGCCGCGTGGACGGCACGCTGGTGTGGCCGCCACGGGGAACTGCCGGTTTCGGTTATGACCCGATGTTTCTGCCCGACGGAAAAACAAAAACTTTCGGCGAGATGACCGCCAAGGAGAAGCACGGCCTGCCGCCGCACGGCGAAGGGCTGTCGCATCGCGCGCGCGCGTTTCTGAAACTCGCGGAGGCGTGCCTTGCCTGATGCCTTCGGCGTTTATGTGCATTGGCCGTTCTGCCTCGCGAAGTGCCCTTACTGCGACTTCAACTCGCACGTCCGCCACGAGAAGCCGGACGAAGCGCGCTATGCGCACGCGATTGCAACCGAACTTGCCTATCTGAAACCGCGCACGAATGCGCGCGAAGTCACCAGCATTTTCTTCGGCGGTGGCACGCCTTCCTTGATGCAGCCCGCGACCGTGGAGAGCGTACTCGATGCAATCGCGAAGCACTGGAAGATTTCTAACGATGCCGAGATCACGCTCGAGGCAAATCCCACGAGTGTCGAGGCCGAGCGCTTTCGCGGCTACCGCGCGGCGGGCGTCAATCGCGTCTCGCTCGGCGTGCAAGCGCTTGACGATGTTTCGTTAAAAGCACTCGGGCGAATGCATAGCGCGGAGGAAGCGCTGGCGGCGGTCGAGGTCGCGCGCGAGAATTTCCCGCGCATTTCATTCGACCTGATTTACGCGCGGCCCGATCAATCCCCGCAAGCCTGGCGCGATGAGCTAACAAAAGCGCTTACTTTCGCACCGGAGCATCTTTCGCTTTACCAACTGACGATTGAGCCCGACACAACGTTTGAAAAGTTGCACCGCGCGGGAAAGCTGATTACTCCCGACGAGGACACTTCGCGCGCGCTATGGGATGTGACCCAAGAGCTTTGCAACGCGCGCGGTATGCCGGCTTACGAAATCTCCAATCACGCCAAGGCGGGCGCGGAGTCGCGGCACAATCTCGTCTATTGGCGCTATCAAGAATATGCCGGAGTCGGCCCCGGCGCGCATGGCAGAATTGGCGCGGACGGTGCGCGTATCGCGACTTCCACTGAAAAATACCCTGAGCGCTGGCTCGCGCGCGTGGAGCAGAACGGTCACGGATTGATCGAGGAAGAAAAACTTTCGCAGCTTGAGCAGGCCGACGAAATGCTGGTGATGGGCCTGCGGCTTGCCGAAGGCATCGACGTCGGGCGCTTCGAGCGGCTCACCGGCGTTTCGCTGAACGCCGAGCGCGTCTCGTTTCTTGAGCGCGAAGGACTGGTAGAGCGCGGCGAAAATTCGCGGCTGCGCGTGACCCCCACGGGCTTCCCGCTCTTGGACGCGATTGTCGCTGATCTCGCGGCTTAAAGTTTTTTTGCGCGTGACCTTATCCGAAAACCGGTACCCACTTTTCGGGGTCACGCGCTTTAGTTCTGCGCGGCCGGTGCAGGAACGTTGAAGTTATTCGGCGCCTGCTGGATCGCGCGAGAGGTGCCGCCGCGGATTTCTATGATCGAGAGCGAGCGCTCGCAGGTGCCGTCGTTGCGGAAGCGGAACACACCGTCGACCCCGGCAAAACCCGAGCGGCTGGTCAACACTTCTTCCGTGAAGCGGTTCGGTCCTTGTGTTTTCACAAGCTGCGCGACCAAGGAAACCCCATCATAGGCGAGGCTCGCGGTGCGCGCGGGCGGAGCGCCGTAACGCGCGGAATAGCGCTGTGCGAAGCCGCGGAAGCCGCTCTCGTCCGGGGCTGCAAACCAGGCGCCGTCGAGATCGCGGATCGCAAATACGTTCTGATCGTCCCAGAGTCCGGCGCCGGCAAATTGCATCCGTTTCGGAGTGACGCCGACGGAGTTCAGCGCCTGCAACATACGCAGCGTCGCTTCGGCGCCGTCCGCGATAATGATCGTATCGGTCACGCGATAGGCTGCCTGCGCGCGGCGCACAGCGGAAAGCGAATCTGCCTGGCCTTGGCCATAACGCTCGACCGCGTTCACTTTCGCTCCGCGTGAAGACGCGAACTGCTTGATCGCAGCTTCGACCACGTTGCCGTAGGCATTGTCGGGAACAAAACCGGTGATCGATTTCTTGCCGCGCGACACGGCAAACGTAATCACGCGGTCGATGTCGTTCTCGGGTTGAAAACTCAGAAGATAAATTCCGCGCGCGGCGACATTCGAGTCGGTCGAGAACGCGATCATCGGTACCGAGCGCGTGCGCGTAACCTGACCAGCCGCCGCGACCGCGTGGCTGAAAAGAGGTCCAAGGATAATTTCCGCACCTTCGCCGATTGCCTGTTGTGCGGCAGCCTGCGCGCCCTGCGCGGTGCCGCCGTCGTCTTTCACGATGAGCTGGATATTCGGATTATTGAATTCGGCGTGCGCAAGCTCGGCGGCGTTGCGCATAGACTGCGCGGCAACGCCGGCATTACCGGCGCCGCTTAAAGAAAGAATCAAACCGACACGCACATTCCCGCCGCCGATATTCTGCAGCGGCTGCGTCTCGATCTGGTTATTCGGATTTGGTCCCGCTGCCAGTGGCTGGTCGTTGCCGCCGGTGAGGCTCGAGATCGTCGACGAACACGCTGCGAGCGAAAGTCCGGCCGGCAGAATGAGCACACTCCGGCGCGTCCAGAGGCGCGCCTTGCCGTCATTGCCGTTTTGGGTGGTTCGTTTCCGCACGCTTATACTTACCTTTACGTCCGCCCTCTTGCGACTTTGGGGGGCCGTCGCGCCGCTGTCAAAAACCGGCTTCCGCCTTGAAAAACTTGGGCTTTTCGCCTTTGCTGGGCTGCTCTTCCGGGATTCTCCGCGAAGCCGCTTAAGAAATCATGCACCATAGCGCGATGGACGACAGACGCAGTTCTAAAGCGGCGGAAGTGAGACGCGGAGGCCCGGTGCCATCGGGCCGGCTTGCGCCGGGTCTCTATGTGGTTGCAACACCGATCGGAAATCTGCGCGACATCACGCTGCGTGCGCTGGAAGTTTTAGGCACTGCCGACCTCGTGCTGTGCGAAGATACGCGAGTCACGCGTAAACTTCTTGAGCGGCATAATCTTGCGCCGAAACTTCTCGCCTATCACGACCACAATGCCGCGAGTATTCGCCCGCGCGTGCTCGAAGAACTCGGCAGAGGGGCTGCTGTTGCGCTCGTTTCGGATGCAGGCACACCCCTTGTCTCCGATCCCGGATTCAAACTGGTCGAAGCCGCCATCGAAGTGGGGCATCGCGTGTTTCCGATTCCCGGCGCGTCGGCGGCACTTGCAGCACTTGTTGCATCCGGTCTGCCATCGGACCGGTTTTTCTTCGAAGGATTTCTGCCGCCGAAAAGCGGCGCGCGGAAATCGCGGCTTGCGGAGCTTCGTGAGATTCCGGCGACCTTGATCTTTTATGAAAGCGGACCCCGGCTTTCGGATTCGCTTGCCGATATGGCTTCGACACTTGGCGCACGTAACGCCGCCGTCTGCCGCGAACTTACGAAAGCCTTCGAGGAAATCCGGCGCGGTTCACTCGCCGAACTCGCGGCACATTATGAGGAAGCGGGAGCGCCGAAAGGCGAGATTGTCGTTGTCGTCGCCCCTCCCGGCGAGGAAGCGCCGCTAGATACCGCCGACGTCGATAAAAAAATCAAAGCCGCGTTGAAAAAACTTTCGCTGAAAGATGCTTCGGCTGCGATCGCTTCTGAGACCGGACTGCCGCGTAAAGAGATTTACGCGCGAGCGCTTGCACTGGCGGAGAAGAAAAAGTGACTGCCAAGACGCCCGCTCCGCGGAACGCGGACCCGAAACGCAAAGACGCATTTTTGCGCGGCGTTTCGGCGGAAGGCCGCGCTTCGCTTTATCTCGCCGCCAAAGGCTACCGCACGATTGCCAAGCGCTGGAAAAGTCCAGCCGGCGAAATCGATCTCGTGGTCAAGCGCGGCAGGCTGATTGTGTTCGTTGAGGTTAAAGCGCGCGGCAATCTCGATGCCGCAGCGGAATCCGTGCTGCCGCGCCAGAGAAAGCGCATCACCGCTGCCGCGGAAGCCTGGCTTGCAACGCATCCCGAGCATATGAGCCATGATTTACGTTTCGACGCGGTGCTGATTGCGCCAAAGCGGCTTCCGCGTCATATCGAGGCGGCGTTCGACGCCGAATACTGATTGCGGAGGCCTGCTTGGCACTGAAAGTCGCCGTCCAGATGGATCCGATCGAGCGGATCAAGATCGCGGGCGATTCTACTTTTGCGCTGTTGCTGGAAGCCGATAAACGCGGCCACGCGCTCTCTTATTATACGCCCGACAAGCTCGCGCTTGCCGAAGGCAAAGTGTTCGCAAGCGTGCAGCCGCTCAATGTCCGCGACAAGGCGGGCGATCACTTTACGCTCGGCGATGCCAAGCGCACGGACCTCGCCTCGTTCGACGTGATCCTGCTCCGGCAAGACCCGCCGTTCGATATGAACTACATCACCACCACGCATCTGCTCGAAAAGCTTCCCAGTACGCTGATCGTGAACAACCCGCGCTCGGTGCGCAACGCGCCCGAGAAAATGTTCGTGATGGAATACGCGGACCTGATGCCGCCTACCTTGATCACGCGCGATCTCGAAGAGATCAAGGCGTTCCGCGCCAGACACAAAGACATCGTGATGAAGCCGCTTTACGGCAAAGGCGGCGAAAGCGTTTTCCGCATTTCGCCGGACGATCTCAATTTCGGTTCGCTCTACGATATGTTCGCCGGCATCTTCCGCGAAGCCTGGGTGGTGCAGAAATTCCTCCCCGAAGTGAAAGACGGCGACAAGCGCATCATCCTCGTCGACGGCGAATTCGCTGGCGCAGTGAACCGCGTACCGGCGGAAGGTGATCTTCGCTCCAACATGGTCCGCGGCGGTTCGCCGAAGAAAACCGATCTTTCGGCGCGTGAGCGCGAAATCTGCGACCGGCTCGGGCCTGAACTAAAAAAACGCGGGCTGCTCTTCACCGGCATCGACGTAATCGGCGGCTGGCTCACCGAAATCAATGTCACCTCGCCTACCGGCATCCGCGCGATCAAGAATCTCGGCGGGCCGGATGTTGCGGCGATGGTCTGGGACGCAATCGAGAAGAAAAGAAAATGAACGTGCAAACCGAAACCGTTCCCGCGGGCTTTATCGAGCTGCCGTTTTCCGGCGGCGAACATTTCCTGTCGCTAACCGGCCCGCTCTGGGGCAAGCGCGAGAAGGACAAACTCGTGCTCGGGTTCAGGGTCGAGAAGCGTCATTGCAACGTCGGCGGCATCTGCCACGGCGGAATGCTGATGACCTTCGCCGATATGCAACTCGGCTTAGGCGCGCGTTTCGACTCGGAAGAAGAATTTGGCTTCATGCCGACGGTCTCCATGACCGCGGATTTTCTTTCCCCCGCACCGCTCGGCGCCTGGGTCGAAGGCCGCACGGATTTGCTGCGCTCCACCCGCAACTTTCTCTTCTGCCAGTGCATCGTTTCTTCGAACGGATCGCCCGCGGTGCGCGCGAGTGGCATCATGAAATCCGGCGGCGCCCCGAGCGCCGTCAAAGGGCTGCCAAACCTCCGTACGCTCTTGAAATAACGTAGCTATTTTGTTCACGTATTGTTCTTGACCGCGTGAACGTTGTTCCGCTAGCCTCCTCAAATACCGGGGAGGCGCACCCAAGATGGTGCAGCACGTTTCAACCGTTGCATTCGAAGGCGTGGAAGCGCGCGCGATCGACGTGCAGGTGCAGGTCGCACCGGGGCTTCCCGCCTTCAACATCGTCGGCCTTCCCGACAAAGCCGTATCCGAAGCGCGCGAGCGCGTTCGCGCCGCGTTGATTGCGTCCGGTCTCGCGCTGCCCGCGAAACGCATCACCATCAATCTCGCTCCCGCCGATCTGCCGAAAGAGGGCAGCCACTACGATCTTCCGATCGCGCTGGGCTTGATGGCTGCGATCGGCGCAATTCCTTCCGACGCTTCCGAAGGCTTCATGGTGGTCGGCGAACTCGGGTTAGACGGTTCGCTCGCACCGGTCTCCGGCGTGTTGCCGGCAGCGGTTGCCGCCAACGCGCGCGAGCAGGGCTTAATCTGCCCGTTCGCCTGTGGCGCGGAAGCAGCATGGGCGTCGCCCGACATGAATATCGTGGCGCCGCGTTCGCTCCTGCAACTCGTCAATCACTTGCGCGGCACCCAGGTGCTCTTGCGGCCCACGCCGAAGGTTCGCGAATTTTCCGAGAGCCTGCTCGACCTGAAGGACATCAAGGGACAGGAAAGCGCGAAACGCGCGCTCGAGATCGCGGCTGCCGGCGGGCATAATTTATTGATGGCCGGGCCGCCGGGCTCGGGCAAATCGATGCTGGCGGCAAGACTGCCGACGATCCTGCCGCCGCTTGCGCCATCGGAGTTGCTCGAAGTTTCGATGATCCAGTCGGTCGCCGGCGCAATCGTGGGCGGTGCGCTTACGAACAAGCGCCCGTTCCGTAACCCGCATCATTCCGCAAGTATGGCGGCGATGGTCGGCGGCGGCTTGCGGGCGAAGCCCGGCGAAGTTTCGCTCGCGCATCTCGGCGTGCTTTTCCTCGACGAGTTTCCGGAGTTTGCGCCACAGGTTCTGGATTCGCTGCGTCAGCCGATGGAAAGCGGCGACGCCGTGATCGCGCGCGCAAATCATCGCGTGACCTATCCCGCGCGCTTTCAGTTGGTCGCCGCAATGAACCCCTGCCGCTGCGGCCGCGCGACCGAGCTCGGCTTCACCTGTAAGCGCAATGCAAATGCTCGCTGCGCCGCCGACTATCAGGCGCGCGTATCGGGGCCGCTGATGGATCGCATCGACCTACATATAGAAGTGCCTGCCGTGTCCGCGGCCGACCTCGTGTTGCCTGCGCCTTCCGAAGGCAGCTTTGAGGTGGCGGCACGCGTTGCAGCCGCGCGCGAAATCGCGGCCGCACGTTTCAAGGCGCTCGGCCGTGGGGATTTGCGGACCAATGCCGAGGCGGACGCAAAACTTATCGAGCAACTGGCCGCGCCCGATAGCGCGGGCCTCGCACTACTCCGCGATGCCGCGGAAGCGATGCGATTGTCAGCGCGCGGCTATCACCGCGTCTTGAAGGTTGCCCGCACCATCGCGGATCTCGATGGCGCAGAAGCAGTCGGCCGCGCGCATCTTGCCGAAGCCCTTGCATACCGCGCCGCGCAGGACCGGATCGCGCTCGCCGCCTGATATTAACCTTCTCTTAACCACCGGCTCATTTTCGGGCGCGAATAGCGTCCCGATTTGCACGCATTAAGCGGCGGGGTGTCATCTTCGTATTTCTAAGTCTCGCGTTCCGAAGGTCCGTCATGACGAATGTCTTTCGTCGCTATCTCGCCCGTCCGCTTATCGCCTCTGCCCTATCGCTCATGCCAACGCTTGCGTCGGCACAGGAGCTGATTTCCGACGGGCCCGATCTCGGCTGGATCGGCCTTGGCGGCATGATCGCCTGCGCGATCGGTATCGTGTTCGGCATTCTCAACCGCCGCTCGATCTCGCTGCACGAGAAGGCCGACCGGCTGGAGCGCGAAGTCGAGGAACGCGACGACAAACTTTGGGCGCTCGAAGAACGTCTCGCCCATCTCACCGCACTCGTGGACGGGCAGGACGATCTGGTCGTTCGCGAAGACGAACATGGCCGCACGACGCACGCGAGCCAGGCCGTCTGCGCGCTCGCTGGCAACGAACTCAAAGAGATTCTAGGCAAGCCGCTGAAGCTCGGCGTGTTGCACGCCGGTGCGCGCACACAGATGCCGGACGGCACCCGCGTTTACGATCAGGAGATCGCAAGCCCCGCCGGCCCGCGCTGGATTGCGTGGAAGGAAGCGGCCGTACGCGGCTCGGACGGCGAGATCATCGAGATTCAGCGCACGGGCCGCGACATCACCGCGCGTGTTGCTACCGAACGCGCACTCGAAGACGCGCGCGAACAGGCGGAAGCCGCGAGCCGCGCGAAGTCGCGTTTCCTTGCGGTGGTCAGCCACGAAGTACGCACGCCTCTGAACGGCATTCTCGGCATGGCGCATCTTCTTGCGGAAACGCCGCTAAGCGCGGAGCAGCAGACCTATACGCGGGCCGTGAAGTCTTCCGGCGAGGCGCTTCTCGGCCTGATCGAGGAAATTCTTGATTTCTCGAAGATCGAAGCCGGCCGCATCGAACTCGAGGACGCGCCGTTCGATCTCGTCGAGCTTGTCACCGATGTCGCCGAACTCTTGAGCCCGCGAGCGCAGGCAAAAGGCATCGAAATCGCAACGCAGTTTTCCGCAAATCTCCCGCGCGTGGTTTCGGGCGACGCCTCGCGTCTGCGTCAGGTGCTCCTCAATCTTGCGGGCAATGCGGTGAAATTCACCGATCAGGGCGGGGTCGCGGTCATCGTCGAAACCACCTCTGAGCACATCAAATTCTCGGTTCGCGATACCGGACCCGGCATCGACGCCGATGCACAGGCGCGCATCTTCGAGGAATTCGAACAGGGCGACGGCACGCTCGCGCGCAAGCATGGCGGCACCGGTCTTGGACTTGCGATTGCGTCCCGCATCGTCGAGCGCATGGGCGGCGAGATCGCGCTGTCGAGCGTGGCCGACGGCGGCACGGTTTTCCGCTTCGCGATCAAGCTCGCTGCGGTCGATGGCGGCGACGCTGCTACGCCTGATTTTTCGAGCACGGACGTTCTCATCCTGTCGCCGTCTCCGGTCGTGGGGCCGTTGCTAGCCAAACAACTCGAATACTGGAATGCGCGGGCCGCGATAGCCGATACGGTCTCGCTAGCCGAAACGCTTCTGCCCGAGCGGCATTGGAGCCATTGCATCATCGACCGTGCCTTCGGTCATGACGCGACCATGGCCCTCCATGAAGCGGCGAAAGGAAACGCCGCGCATTGCCACGTGTTGCTCACGCCCGCGGATCGCCGCGAACTGGCCGCGCTCAACGCAAAGGGCCTCACGAGTTACCTGATCAAGCCGGTGCGCGCGCAGTCGCTCGCCGCACGATTGAACGATCCGCTTTCGGATTCTTCCGCGAACGACAGCGCGCCGGAAAAACCCGAGTACGCGCCCGGCAAGGATGGGCTTTCCATCTTGGTTGCCGAAGACAACGACATCAATGCACTTCTGGTGCAGGCCTTGCTTGCGCGCATGGGGCATCGCGTCACCGTCGTTTCGGATGGAGCGGTTGCGGTGAACGCGGTCGCAAGCGCGCATACAATGAATGCGCCCTACGATGCGGTGCTCATGGATCTGCATTTGCCCGGCATGGACGGGCTGGAAGCAACAAGGCGCATTCGCGCGCTCGGCGGCGTTGCGGGCAAAATTCCGGTGATCGCGCTTACCGCCAATGCCTTTCCCGAAGACCGCGCGAATTGCCGGGCGGCCGGAATGGACGGCTTTCTGGTGAAGCCGGTTGACCGCAGGCGGCTCGAGACGGCGCTGGCGGAGGCCCGTATGGGTACCCCCAGAGCGGCCGTCGAAACCGCGGCTTGAGGTTTTTTCGCGGTATTTCAACGAGTTGCGAAGAATCAGGGCCGCCGCATCGTTGTCATAAACGCGTTCAATACCTATGTTCCAAGAGAGACGGACCATCGCCGAATCAGCTGTCTGATTGCGTTTAGAAGTCCGCGTCCCCTGGGGAACCGCCACGCCATGAATCACCTCGTCTCGCGCGGAAAGGTTGCGAACCTTCTGCCGAAGCTGCGCGCCTATAGCGGGTTGCGGCTTGCAGCTGCGAAAAGCGATTTCGCGGCCACGCTCGGCCGCGCCGGCTCGCTCGAGGTGAAGCTGGCGAGGAAGGCGCATGAGGTGCGGAGCGCGCAGCGCCTTCGCTACAACGTCTTTTACAAAGAGATGTCGGCAATCCCTGCAGCCACGACCCTTATCGCGCGCCGCGATGTCGATGCTTTCGACACGATCTGCGATCATCTCAACGTCGTCGATCACGACTGGCCGCGGCTCGTGTTCGGGCTTACGCGCCCCCGCGTGGTCGGCACCTATCGCCTGCTGCGCCAGGAAATCGCAGAGCGGCATGGCGGCTTCTACACGCAATCCGAATTCGATGTCGCGGGATTGATCGCGCGTCATCCCAAGCTGCGCTTTCTGGAGCTCGGACGTTCCTGCGTGTTGCCGCCTTATCGCAACAAGCGAACGGTCGAACTCTTGTGGCACGGCATTTCCAACTATGTCTCGCAGCACCGGCTCGATGTGCTGATCGGCTGCGCGAGCCTCGAGGGAACGAACCCGGACAAGCTCGCGACCCAGCTTTCGTTCCTGCATCACTTCGCGCGTGCGCCGGAGCCGTGGCGCGCTTCGGCGGTTCCGTCGCGCTACGTCGAGATGAACCGGATGCCGAAGGAAGCGATCAACGCGAAGATGGCGCTCCGCGAATTACCGCCGCTCGTGAAGGGCTATCTGCGGCTTGGCGCCTATATCG
Organism: Rhizobiales bacterium Ga0077548; assembly: GCA_001464215.1. Classification (GTDB taxonomy): domain Bacteria; phylum Pseudomonadota; class Alphaproteobacteria; order Rhizobiales; family Xanthobacteraceae. Next base: position 18,091 of record LNEZ01000036.1, read on the forward strand.
GTGACGGCGCCGTGATCGATCATCAGTTCGGAACCACCGATGTGCTGATCGTGCTGCCGATGCAGAACGTAACCGCGCGCTATCGCGACCGCTTCATCGGCGAAGAACAGAAGATCGCGGCTTAAAGTTTCCGGTCTTCATAATTTTCTAAGCGCAACCGACTGGATCGAGTGATCCGCGCCCTTGCGCAGGATCAGGCTCGCGCGCTGGCGTGTCGGCAG
>LNEZ01000037.1 GCA_001464215.1 Rhizobiales bacterium Ga0077548
ACGCGCGATTTTCTGCGCTTCCTCGTCTGTCACCTGCGAGTAGCGGTGGAAATAGGAAAGCGGATCGCGGAACGCGGTCGAGCGCAGCGCGCGGAAACGCTCGACATACCAGTGCTCCAGCACGCTTTCTTCCGCGTCGATATAGACCGAGAAATCGAAGAAGTCGGAGACGTAAGGGATTGCCTTGCCGTCTTTCGGCGGCCGTCCGGTCTGCAAGACGTTCAATCCCTCGACGATCAGAATGTCCGGCTGATCGACCTCTATCGTTTCGCCGGCTACGACGTCATAGGAAACGTGACTGTAAATCGGCGCTTTTACTTTGCGCTGACCCGCCTTCACGTCGTTCAGAAAACGCAACAGCGCGGGCAGATCGTAGCTTTCCGGAAAGCCCTTCTTCTCCATCAGCCTTTCTTTTTCCAGAACCGCGTTCGGAAACAGAAAGCCGTCGGTGGTGAGCAGTTCGACTTTCGGCGTGTTGGGCCAGCGCGCGAGCAGCGCCTGCAACACGCGGGCGGTGGTGGATTTGCCGACCGCGACCGAACCGGCAACGCCGATGATGTAGGGCATCTTGCCGTCACGCGCACCGAGGAAGTTCTGCATACCCTGAAACAGGTTCTGCATCGCTTCTACATAAAGCGTCAGCAGGCGCGAGATCGGGAGATAAATCTCCTCGACTTCCTTCATCGAGAGTTTGTCGTTCAGCGCTTGCAGATGGACGATTTCGCTTTGCGTCAGCGTCATCGGCGTGTTTTCGCGCCGCGCAGCCCATTCGGCACGCGAGAATACGCGATACGGAGAAATGTCCTGATCTACGCGCTGTTCCATGACGGCTCAGCTACTCACGTTTACTTGTTACGCGCGGCTTTTTCGTCGAGGCCGGATTGCGCGGTGCGCCGCTCGAGTTCGGCGTAAACTTCCGAGAGATCGACGCCGCGCGCCTTCAGGACTACGAGGAGATGATAGAGTAAATCCGCGCTCTCGGCGACGACCTGTTCTTTAGAGCCGGCAGTCGCGGCAATCACGGTTTCGGTCGCTTCTTCGCCCAGCTTTTTCGCGCATTTCTCGATACCGGCGTCGAGCAACTTGCGCGTATAGGAGATCGAAGCGCTTTCGGTAGCGCGGGAGGCAACAATTTTCGCGAGATCTTCGAGCGTGAACTTCGTCATAACGCGGCTTTATCAGGCGTCCAGCCGCACGGGAAGTCCGGCTTTCGCCATGTGTTCTTTCGCCTGGCGTATGGTGAATTCGCCGAAGTGAAAAATCGAGGCGGCAAGGGCTGCGGTCGCGTGACCGTCGCGGATGCCTTCCACGAGATGATCGAGGTTACCGACCCCGCCGGAGGCGATCACCGGCACCGGCACGGCATCGGCAATCGCGCGGGTGAGCGCCACGTCGTAGCCGATCTTGGTGCCGTCGCGATCCATCGAGGTCAGCAGGATTTCACCGGCACCTAACGAGACGACCTCGCGCGCATAATCGACCGCGTCCAAGCCGGTCGGATTGCGACCGCCATGCGTGAAAATCTCCCAGCGCGGAGTTTCGCCGTCTTCCGAAACCTTCTTCGCGTCGATTGCGACTACTACGCATTGCTCGCCGAATTTCTCTGCCGCTTCGCCGACGAACCTGCGGTTGGTCACGGCCGCGGTATTGATCGAAACCTTGTCCGCGCCTGACGCAAGCAGCACCCGCACGTCTTCGACCGTGCGCACGCCGCCGCCGACGGTTAGCGGCATGAAGCAGGCTTCCGCAGTGCGCTGCACGATATCCAGGAGCGTGCCGCGCTCTTCGTGACTCGCGGTGATGTCGAGAAAGCAAAGCTCGTCCGCACCCGCCGCGTCATAGGCTTTCGCGGCTTCGACCGGATCACCCGCGTCACGCAGGTTCACGAATTTCACGCCTTTGACGACACGGCCGTCTTTGACGTCGAGGCAAGGGATCACGCGGACTTTGAACATTACGCGCCCTTAAGAAGTGCGAGTGCTTCAGCTGGATCGATGCGGCCGTCGTAAAGCGCACGGCCGGCAATCGCGCCTTGGAGTTTTTTCGCGCGCGGCTGCAAGAGTGCTTTCACGTCGTCGATCGAAGCAAAGCCGCCGGAAGCAATCACCGGGATCGAAACGGCTTCCGAGAGTGCAATGGTGCTCTCGAGATTCAAGCCCTGCAACATCCCGTCGCGCTCGACGTCGGTGTAAATGAGAGCGGCAACACCCGCGCCCTCGAACAGCTTCGCGACTTCGACGACTTCAAGTTGTGTTTCCTCGGCCCAGCCATGAATTGCGACCTTGCCGCCACGCGCATCGATGCCGATTGCGATCTTGCCCGGAAATTTGCGCGCCGCCTGTTTGACGAATTCCGGTTCACGCACCGCAGCCGTCCCGATAATAACGCGCGAAATGCCTTCGCCGAGCCAGGCTTCGACCGTTTTCATGTTGCGGATGCCGCCGCCAAGCTGCACCGGCATTTTCACGGTTTTCAAAATCTGCGCGACAGCTAGCGCATTCACAGGCTTGCCCGCGAACGCGCCGTCCAAATCCACCAAGTGAAGCCACTCGAAGCCTTGATCCTGAAAAGCCTTCGCCTGCTTCGCCGGGTTGGTATTGAACACGGTGGCGCGCGCCATGTCGCCCTGTTGCAGGCGTACGGCTTCGCCGTTTTTCAGATCGATCGCAGGAAACAAAATCACGGTTATGGCTTCCAGCGCAAAAAGTTCGCCAGCAAGGCAAGCCCTAGCTTCTGGCTTTTCTCGGGGTGAAATTGCGAGCCCGCGATATTTTCGCGTGCGACCATGGCCGTAATCGAGCCGGCGTAATCCGCTTCGGCAACAAGATCGGCATTGTCGCTGGGCTTGAAGTGGTACGAGTGTACAAAATAAGCGTGCTGGCCGCGATCGCCGAGATCGATCCCGTCGAACAGCGTATGCTTGCGTTTCACGCGCAGCGTGTTCCAGCCCATGTGCGGAATCCGAAGCGATGGATCGCTAGGGCTTATGCGATCGACCTCGCCGCGCAGCCAGCCCAGCCCGTTCGAGATACCGTGTTCCAGCCCGCGCTCCGCAAGCAACTGCATGCCGACGCAGATGCCGAAAAACGGCTTTCCCTTCTTCAGCACGGCTTCGTTCAGCGCCGCGACCATGCCGGATACCGCGTCCAGACCGCGCTTGCAGTCCGCGAAGGCGCCGACGCCCGGCAGCACGATCCGCTCGGCGCGGCGCACATCATCGGGATCGTTAGTCACCAGAATCTTTGCGTTGGTGCCGCCTTCGCGCGCGGCACGCTCCAGCGCTTTCGCAGCTGAGTGCAGGTTGCCGGAACCGTAATCGATCACCGCGACGGTCATCGCTGACCCGTCGGGAACATACCGATCACGTTCTGCTCGGCGGAAGCGGCTGCGAGTTTTGTATCGGGATAAGCAGATGGAGCGGCAGCCGGCGCATATGGATAGTCGCTATTCATAGGCTTTTCCGCCGAAGCCGCGGCTTTCCAGGTTTCAAAGAAACGCCGCTCAGCGGTTTCGATATCCTCGGCAATCACGACACCGGCCTCGCGATAGCCGCGCTTTAAAAGTTTACGGGCGCGAAGATTGACCGCCTCAAAGCCGGCAACGATGGAAGGAAACAGCGAGGCGGCAATCGCCGTATAAGGCCCGTAACCGAGCAAGCCGCCTACCACCGTGATCAACGCGAAGACGACAAGCCAGATCAGGAAAGCGAGCCACAGCCGGTAACGCAACAGCCAGAACGGGGTCAGTACGAACGCCCAGGGCGAGAATTTTTCGCGCAGGAAAACGACGCGCTCCGCATTCGCCTGCGTGCGCGCGCCGTCCTGAGGTTCGAAAACAAGAAACGTCGCCATCTCTGACGCCCTGATGAATTTTTTATTCTTAGCGTGACCCGTTCCGGATCACGCACTCTCGTTACGCCCCAAGGCTACCCTTGGTAGATGGAATTTCCGTGGCAGCCGAAGGATCGATCGAAAGCGCGATCCGAAGCGCCCGCGCCAGACCCTTAAAGCAACTTTCGGCGACGTGATGCGCGTTGTCGCCGTAGAGCGTTTCGACGTGCAACGTAATCCCGGCGTTCATGGCGAAGGCCTGGAAAAATTCGCGCACGAGGTCGCTGTCGAAATCGCCGATCTTGTCGCGTGGAAATTCGACCTTGAACACGAGCACCGGACGGCCGGAGACGTCGATCGCAACCCGCGTCAGCGCTTCGTCCATCGGCATATAGAGGCTCGCGTAGCGCGTGATCCCGCGCATATCGCCGAGCGCCTTTTTCACCGCCTGCCCGAGCACGATGCCGACATCCTCGGTCGTGTGGTGGTGGTCGATGTGCAGATCGCCGTTTGCCTTTACCGTCATGTCGATCCGCGCGTGGCGCGAAAGGAGATCGAGCATATGGTCGAAGAATCCAATGCCGGTCGCAATCTCGTTCTGGCCCTTGCCATCGAGATTAACCTTCACCGAAATCTCGGTTTCCTTGGTTTTGCGGGCGATTTCGCCGGTACGCATTCGAGCAGCTCCTAGAAGGCGCGGGTAATAGCAGCCTCAGCGAGGCATCGCTACAGAATGCAGCCATGACCTTTCCGGATGGTTTGCGGAAGGCTTTTCACACCCTAAATAAGGGGCCGGAGGCAGTTATCACCCATGAGTACCCCCCATAAACCCGATGTTTTCTACGGCACCACGATTGTCGCCGTCCGCAAGGGCGGGAAGGTCGCGATCGCTGGCGACGGCCAGGTCTCGTTCGGCAATACCGTCATGAAGTCGAACGCGAAGAAGGTCCGGCGCTTGAGCGGCGGCGAGGTGATCGGCGGATTTGCTGGCGCCACCGCAGACGCGCTCACCTTGTTCGACCGCCTTGAGGCCAAGCTCGAGCAGCACAAGGGTCAGCTCGCGCGGGCCTGTGTCGAGCTTGCCAAGGACTGGCGCACCGACCGCTACCTGCGCCGGCTAGAAGCGATGATGCTGGTTGCCGATAAAGACATCACGCTGCTGCTTGCAGGAACCGGCGACGTGCTGGAGCCGGAAAACGGAATCGCGGGCATCGGCTCGGGCGGATCGTTCGCGCTCGCCGCTGCGCGTGCGCTCGCTGACAGTCCGCATGATGCCGAAGAGATCGCGCGCCGCGCGCTCGATATCGCCGCCGACATCTGCATCTATACCAACCGCAACGTAACCATTGAGACCATCGGATGACGGCTGATCATCAGATCAGCTTTACGCCCGTAGCACCGGAACACTACGCGCTGCTGCGGACATGGCTCGCCAGACCGCATATGCGAGAGTGGTGGGGCGATCCCGATACCGAGCTTGGTTACATTCGCGACATGGTTGAAGGACGTGATACGACCTGCCCCTTTATTATTCTCTCAGCAGGCAAGCCGGTGGGCTACATTCAATATTGGTTCATTGGGCACCACCAAAACCAAGACTGGATTAAAGATCATCCATGGCTCGCGGAATTGTCGAGCGAAACAGTAGGCGTCGATCTTTCCATTGGAGACGCGGACAAACTTTCGCGCGGCCTTGGCTCGGAAGCGCTTGGAGAGTTCGTTGCAATGCTCCGCGCGGAAGGTCATCAGAATATTATTATTGATCCAGACCCGAACAATGCGCGCGCAGTGCGGGCCTACACGAAAGCAGGCTTTCGTCCGCTGCCGGCACTCATCGGCAAAAGCGGCGATGCGCTGATCATGCAACATCATGCGAACATGGAGACTGCAGCGTGAATCTCGCAACCACTTCGTCAGATCCGCGCGGATCGTCGCAGCGCTCAGTTCAGCTCGCTTTGCTGATCGTCCTTGCAATCGTCGTTGTGCAGGCGATCACGCTCTACGCGATGGGGCGCCATCCGATCTGCGCCTGTGGCTTTGTGAAATTGTGGGAAGGAAATGCTTTTGGTCCGGGCAATTCACAACATTTGTCGGATTGGTACACGCCGTCGCATATCATTCACGGCTTCATCTTCTACTTCTTCGCCTGGGCGGTGTTCCGCAAGGCTTCGACCGCGTGGCATTTCGCGGTCGCGGTTTTTCTCGAAGCGGCGTGGGAAGTCGTCGAGAACACGCCTTGGGTGATCGAGTACTACCGTAACAATACCGCTTCGCTCGGCTATGTCGGCGACAGCATCATCAATTCGGTGATGGATGTGGTGTGGATGTCACTCGGCTTTCTGGTCGCGTGGCGCGCGCCGGTGCTCGTCACCATCGTGCTGGCACTGGCGATGGAGGCGCTAGCTGCCTATGTAATCCGCGACAATCTTATCCTGAACATCCTGATGTTCATTTACCCCTTCGAATCCGTCAAAGCCTGGCAAACCGCCATCGGCCAGTAACAGAGTTTCCATGTCCGACTTCTCGCCCCGCGAAATCGTTTCCGAACTCGACCGCTTCATCGTCGGCCAGCATGACGCCAAGCGCGCAGTCGCGATTGCGCTTCGCAATCGCTGGCGGCGCCTGCAGTTAGATGACAAGCTGCGCGAGGAAGTGCTGCCGAAAAATATCCTGATGATCGGGCCGACCGGGGTCGGCAAGACCGAGATTTCGCGGCGCTTAGCAAAGCTCGCCAATGCCCCGTTCCTGAAGGTGGAAGCGACCAAGTTCACCGAAGTCGGCTATGTCGGCCGCGACGTCGAGCAGATCGTCCGCGATCTCGTCGAGATCGGCATTTCGCTGACCCGCGAAACCAAACGCCGCGACGTGTCGGCCCGCGCCCATGTCGGCGCGGAGGAGCGCGTGCTCGACGCGCTCGTCGGCCCGGCCGCAAGCCCGGCAACCCGCGACAGCTTCCGCAAGCGGCTTCGTTCGGGCGAACTCGATGAGAAGGAAATCGAGATCGAGCTTTCCTCCGGCGGCGGCCCGCAGATGCCGATGATCGACATTCCCGGTATGCCCGGCGCGCAGATGGGCGCGATCAATATCGGCGATATCTTCGGCAAGGCCTTCGGCGGCAAGCCGAAGTCGCGGCGCGTGAACGTGAAAGAAGCGCACCCGCTTTTGCTCGCCGAAGAATCCGACAAGCTGCTCGATCAGGAATCGATAACGCAGGAAGCGATCCGCATGGTCGAGAACAACGGCATCGTGTTTCTCGACGAGATCGACAAGATTTGCGCGCGCGAAGGTATGCGCGGCGACGTTTCGCGCGAAGGCGTGCAGCGCGATCTACTGCCCTTAATCGAAGGCACCACTGTCAACACGAAGTACGGGCCGGTGAAGTCGGATCATATTCTCTTTATCGCGTCGGGCGCGTTTCATGTCGCGAAGCCATCGGACCTCTTGCCTGAATTGCAGGGGCGGCTCCCGATCCGCGTCGAGCTGAATGCGCTGACCCGCGACGACTTTCACCGCATCCTGACCGAAACCGAAGTGTCGTTGATCAAGCAATCGATTGCGCTGATGAAGACGGAAGAAGTCGATCTCGTCTTCACCGACGATGCGATTGACGCAATCGCGGACATAGCAGTCGAAGTGAATGCACGGCTTGAGAATATCGGCGCGCGCCGTTTGCAGACCGTGATCGAGCGCGTGTTGGATGAGATCAGCTTCACCGCGCCGGACAAGTCCGGCGAGAAGGTCACGATTGACGGCGATTACGTGAAGAAGCGCGTGGCCGATCTTGCGAAGGATGCGGATCTCTCCCGCTACATTCTTTAACTATCTGAAGCATGGCCTGATCCGAAAACCGCTTCACACTTTCCGGGGCCATGCTTTAGTTATCGCCGGCGGCGTACGCGAATATAAAGCGCCCCGGCGCCGCCGTGGCGGACGCCCGCTTCTTCAAAGCCGATCACCAGCGCACGAAATTCGGGCTGCGAAAGCCATAGCGGCACTTGGCGTTTCAAGACGCCGCCTTCGTTCGACCAGCTATCTTCGCTACGTTTGCCCTTGCCGGTAATCACCAAAACCAGCGCATATTCACGCTGCTGCGCTGTGTCCAGAAACCGCAAGAGACGCGATTTCGCCTCGGCCTGCGTATGCCCGTGCAGATCGAGCTTCGCGTCGATGTCCGCGCTGCCGCGTGACAACTTCAGTTTCAGGCGCCGGTCGATAGGGGCAAGCGGCGGCGCCGGAGGATCGCGATGTTTCGGCGGCGCGGCTGAAACGACCGGGCGATTTCTTTTCTCGGCACCCTTCGCGCTTTGGTCTTGGATCGAAAGGGCTTCGGGCTCGCGGCCGACCTTGGTGCGGCGTCCGGGCAGCGGCTTGATGGATTTCGCGATCTCGTCCCAGAGCGAATGATCTTCGCCGGTAAGCCCTCGCTTCTTGCCCCCGCCCCCGCCGCTCATTTTTTCTGTTCTTCTTTTTTCAGAGCGTCTTCTTTCTTGTCTTCTTTTTTGGCGTCGGCCTTCGGCGGCTCTTTCTTTTCCGCCTCAGGGCGATACTCGGGATTGGGAACGTTCTGCTCGGCGGCGATGCGCACCGGATCGATCTCGTTGGGAATGAGCATGAAGAACGCGCCGGGATTGCGGATGCGGCCCGCGACCGTGCCGGCTTCCGCGCCGCCACCGAAATAGATGTCCGCGCGCGCAACGCCGACGATGGCGGAGCCGGTATCCTGCGCCACCATCAGGCGGTTGAAGGCCTGGCCTTCCTTGGTGTTCTGGAGCTGCAACTTCGCTTCGATCCAGAACAGCGAGCCATAGACGTGCAGCTTGTTGTCGACCGCTATCGAGCGGTCTTTCACGAGCGATAGGCCTTGCGCGCCGACCGCCTCCGAATCCGGAGGAAGATTGTCGATGACGCGGAAGAACGTGAAAGCCTTATTCTGCCGCATCAGCTCGCGGCCTTCTTCCGGCATCTCAGCGATGAACATACGGATCGTTTCCATCGAGATTTCATCGCGCGGCACGATCCCGGTTTCGATCAGGTTGCGGCCGACCGGCGTGAAGCGATGACCGTTATGCGCGGAGTAATTCACGCGAACGAGCTTGCCGTCCTGGAGACGAATGCGCGCCGAACCCTGAATCTGGATGAAAAAGGCATCCGCCGCATCGCGCAGCCAGACGATCTCAAGTCCGCGATTGGCGAGCACGCCGTCTTCGATCGCGGCGCGGTCGTGATACTCGACGAACTTGCCGTTGACGCGATGGCCCGCCCCGCCCGTGCTCGGAAATCCGGCACGCAGCAGACGCTGGCCAAGCCGCGCTTTTGAGATCAGTTCGGGCGGTCGGCGATAGAGCGGAACGGTGAAGCCTTTGGTGAGCGTGAGGCTGCCGTCCACCTCGGGCTCGTAGTAGCCGGTGAGCAGGCCCGTGGTTTCTCCGAGTTTCGAAATGCGAACGGGGCGAAAATTCGCTTCGAAGAATTTTTTCGCCGCCGCGTCGTCGGTATTCTCAGGAAGTGCTAATGCCCGCGGGCAGACTTTGCGCAGCGCCTTTTCCATCGGACGAATGTCGGAGATATCTTTGCGCTTCATCAGCACTTCGCAGCTCTTACGAAAGCCCGCGAATACCTGTGCCTGTTTGTCCGCGCTCCAGCCGTCAAGCTCGGAGAAAGCGACAAAATCGTATTGTGCTTCGAGGAATCCTAGCGAGCCGACATTGGCCGAGGCCAAGCCGCCGCTCGCACCGATCATCAAGCAGAGCGCGAGCTGGATGCAGGCGTGGCGAAGACGCATCATCGGCGTCAGGCCGCTTCGTTGTTCTCGACGAGCTTCCAGTTCGGATCGGACGACTTCACGTCGCGCGCGAACATCCAGAGATCTTCCACGTCGGTAAGCGCCTCGGCGCTGCCTTCGACGACATTGCCGTCCTTGTCGCGCGTGGCGGAGACAAGCTGCGAAACGAAGTCGATGGTGACACGCGCCTCGTTGCCGGCCAGTTCGGCGTTCTTGATCTCGGCCTTGTCGAGCGAGACGAAGCGCGATTCCATTTTAAGGCCCTTGGCATCGCGCTCGTTCAGCGCGGCGGCAAATTCCTCGAACAATTCCTTGCCAAGCATATTGCGCAAGGTTTTGCGATCGCCTTCGGCAAAAGCCATCACGATCATCTCGTAGGCCGCCTTCGCGCCTTCGACAAAACCACGGGCATCGAAATTGCGGTCAGCATTCGCAATTGCGTCGAGACCGGCGGCAACAGCGCTGCCGGGAGCCGCAATTCCTGCCCAGCGTTCGGCCGGCGGCGTATCGCGTTCAGCTTCGCGCGCGACCGTTGTTTCTTCCTGACGGTTCGGAATAGCGGGCTTGTCGGGCGCGGTCGCGGGCTTCGCAGCTTCGCCGGAATACGGATCGAACGGCGGCCGCTCGTGACCGGTGCGAGTTCCGAGCACGCTGCGCAGCCTCACGAAAATGAAAACCGCGAGGGCGAGGAAGATTATCGTGTAGATGTCAAACACGGCATTCATCGTCTGTGGTTCCGGCGCGGAAGGGTGGCAAGACCATCTGTGAACGGGCTCATTCCGTTCATATGGGGCTTCTGCGACTTCTTCCAAGCCGCGTGCATGGATTTGGGCACGGCATTAACTCGCTTAGAGGGTAAACGATCCCCCTTTGCAACGCCAATGGCACAAATAGCCGCCAAAACCGGCTTTCTTGTGCCCCATGGGGTCCGCGTGATACCGAGCCCGCGATCCTGTGACGGCGGCCAAATGCGCCCGCCCACCAAGACCCGGAGCAGAACATGACCACCCAGAACGGCGGCACTACCGACGCAAAAGCACCGGGTCTCGGCATCCTCGGCCAATACATCAAAGACCTTTCCTTCGAGAACCCGCACGCTCCGCAGTCGTTGATGTCGCAGCCAGAGCTACCGCCGGCGGTCGACGTTCAGATCAACGTGAACGCGAAGCCGATGTCCGAGACGGACTACGAGGTCGAGCTGAAGGTCGAGGTGAAGGCGGAAGACAAGAAGGCAAAGCGCATTCTCTTCAATCTCGAGGTTGCCTATGCCGGCGTCTTCCGTCTGAACAACGTGCCGAAGGAAAGCGTACAGCCGCTCGCGCTGATCGAATGCCCGCGGCTTCTGTTTCCGTTCGTGCGCAGAATCGTCGCCGATACGATCAGCGAAGGCGGATTTCCGCCGATCATGTTGCAGCCGGTGGATTTCGCCGCACTCTTCCGCGCACGCGCCGAAAGCGCAAACGCGACGAAGTCGTAATTTTTAGGGTTATTTCGCGTCCGGCAGATAGTCGAGCCAGATCGCCTTTTCGCCGAGTGTCGAGACAAATTTGCGGTGGGCCGCACGCTCGGCTTCGCTCAAATGCGAAGCCTGTGCGGTTTTCCGCGATGTCGCGGCAACCGCGGTAACGGACATTTCTTCGCTTGCTGCCGTGACCAGGCCAAGGTTCGCCTGCCTTCCGCCGGCCAGTTCCGCATAGACCTCGGCGAGAAGCTCAGCATCGAGCAAGGCGCCGTGCTTGGTGCGGCGCGAGTTATCGATACCGTAACGCGCGCAGAGATCGTCCAGCTTGTTGCCTCCGCCGGGATGCTTGCGGCGCGCAAGTATCAGCGTGTCGATCACGCGGTCGCGCGTCGGGGGTGTTAGACCGCACTTTTTCAGTTCGTAATCGATGAAGGTCATGTCGAAGCCGGCGTTATGCGCAATCAGTTTTGCGTCGTCGCCGATGAATGCGAGAAACTTTTCCGCGACTTCCGCGAACTTCGGCTTGTCGGCAAGGAATACTGCGCTCAGGCCATGGATCGCTTCGGCTTGCGGCGGCATATCGCGCTCAGGGTTCAGATAGACGTGAAACGTGGCTCCGGTCGGAAAGCGATTGACGAGCTCGACGCAACCGATCTCGACAATACGATCGCCGGACGCGGGATCAAAGCCGGTGGTTTCGGTATCGAAGACGATCTCGCGCATTTTCTGCTTTCTAGTGCCGGCCTCAATACTACTTCTGCTTGCGGGTCCAGCCCGGCTTCAGCGCTTCGGCCAGCACCTGTTTAACCTGATTTCGGGCGGATTGGAGTCCTTCGCCGGTGTTGATCACAAAATCGGCGCGGGCTCGTTTTTCCGGATCAGGCATCTGCCGCTTCAGAATGGCCTCGAATTTCTCCAACGTCATGCCGGGGCGCGCGAGTACGCGCTCGCGCTGTACGTCCTCCGGCGCGCTTACAACGATGACTGCGTGAAACTTCGACGGATCGCCGGTCTCGAACAGAAGCGGGATGTCGAGCAGTACGGCTTTGGTGCCTTCCTTTTCCGCGTCTTGCATAAATTTCGCTCGGAGCTTGCCGACCAGCGGATGCACCAATTTTTCCAGGCGCGACAACGCTTCGGGGTTGCCCACAACTTGCGCCGAGAGTTTTTCGCGATCGACGGTTCCGTTTTTCGTGGTGCCTGGAAACTCCCGCTCGATGAGCGGCGCGGCTTCGCCTTTATATAAGAGATGGACTGCGGCGTCGGCGTCGAACATCGGCACGCCTTCGTCCACGAACATCTGCGCGGTCGTGCTCTTGCCCATTCCGACGGAGCCGGTGAGACCGAGAATTTTCATCGCGCCGCGTCTTTCGCGAGATCTTCGACGATGAACGCGCGTAGCTCCTTCGTCACCTTAGGCCTTACGCCGAACCAGCGCTCAAAACCGGGAGCCGCCTGATGCAGAAGCATTCCAAGGCCATCGACGGCCGCGTGTCCGCGCGCGCGCGCCTGCCGCAAAAAATCCGTCTCCAACGGCACATAGACAATGTCGCAAACCGCCGCCGTTTTTTTCAGGTTTTTCAAATCAATGTTCAGCGGCGGCTGGCCTTTCATACCGAGCGAAGTCGTGTTGACGAGAAGGTCCGCAGAAGAAATCAGCGTTTCAATCTGATCGAAGCCTGCGATGTTCGATTCGATTTTTATTTCTCTGCTCAGTTGCTCTGCGCGTTCGCGCGAGCGGTTGACGATGGTGATTTTTTCCACGCCGCGCTCGTTCAGCGCGTAAACGACAGAGCGCGCGGCGCCGCCCGCGCCAAACACGACCGCGTGTTTCGTTTTCTTTTCCCAGCCCGGAATCGAATCGTCGAGATGCGCGAGAAAACCCGCGACATCGGTATTGTCGGCATGAAGTTTTCCGTTCTCCAGCCAAAGCGTGTTTGCAACACCGAGCGCATGGACGACCGGAGTGACAATCTCCGCATTTCGCGCCGCGGCTTCCTTATGCGGCAGCGTCACATTGCAGCCGACGAAGGGGCTGCTCGAAAGATTTTGAAGGAATAAATCGACGTCGCCGGGCTTCACTTCGTGACGCACATAGTCGCCGCCGATCTTGTGTTCGCGCAGCCAGTAGCCGTGGATCATCGGCGAGCGCGAATGCGCGACCGGATGACCGATGACACAGGCGCGCTTCGTCACGACACAATCATCCCGGATTTGCGAAAGTATGCGAGCAGCGGCATCAGCGGCATACCGAGGATCGTAAAGTGATCGCCTTCTATTTTTTCGAAGAGGTTCACGCCGATGCTCTCTAGCTGATACGCGCCGACGCTCTGCATCACGCGCTCGCCGGCGGCATCGAGATAGCCGTCGAGAAAAGCATCCGTGAGCTTGTGCATGGTCAGATGCGCGGATGATACGGTTTCGAACAGCGCTTTATTATCCTGCACGACTGCGATCCCGGAATGCAGCGCGTGCGTTTTTCCGGAAAATTTCTTGAGCTGCTCGCGTGCGGCGTTGCGTGATTTCGGTTTTGAGAATCGCTCATTGCCGAGCGCTAGCGTCTGGTCCGCGCCGAGGACGAGTTTGCCCGGATTTCGGTTTGCTGTTTCGAATGCCTTTGCGGCTTCTTTTTGCGAAGCGGCTTCAGCCGCACGTTCATCTATATCGGCGGGATCGATCACGAGCGGAATGCCGGCCGCTTCCAGCAGCGCGCGGCGTGGCGCGCTCTTCGAGGCGAGTACGAGTGGCTCTCCGCGCCAGAGCGTCATTGCACATTCGCCGCGTCGCGGCGGCGTTCCTGCAGCAGCGCAATGACGGCGGCGGCGGTTTCTTCAATCGAGCGGCGCGTGACATCGATGATCGGCCAGTTGTGCCGGCCGCAAAGTTTTCTTGAGTTTGCAATTTCGTCGCTCACCGAATGGCGATCGACGTAAGTCGAATCGGATTGATTGGCATTCAGCCCAAGCAAACGGTTCTGCCGGATCTGCACGATGCGCTCGGGGCTTGCGATCAGGCCCACAACCAGCGGCTTGCTGATTTGTTCGAGTTCGCCCGGCGGTTCGATGCCCGGCACGAGCGGGACATTCGCGGTCTTGATCCCGCGGTTCGCGAGATAAATGCTGGTCGGCGTTTTCGAGGTACGGGAAATACCGATCAGCACGACATCGGCCTCGTCGAGATTTTCGGGATGCTGCCCGTCATCGTGCATCAGCGTGTAGTTCAGCGCGTCGATACGGCGGAAGTATTCCGCGTTCAGCATATGCTGGCCGCCGACGCGCGGAGTGGTTTCCGTGCCGAGATAGGATGCAAACAGTCCGAGCACGGGATTGAGAATGGACAGGCAGGGAATGCCTTTTTCCTTGCAATGATCTTCAAGGCGGCCTGTGAGCACCGGATCGACCAAGGTATAGAGTACGATGCCGGGATTTGCCTCGATGTCGGCCAACACCGGATCGAGCTGCTTCACGTTCCGGATCAGCGGGTAAACGTGCTCGATCGGCGAAACGGTCGAGTATTGCGCGGCCGCCGCGCGGCCCACGGCGAGCAACGTCTCACCGGTCGCGTCGGAGACGAGATGGAGATGGAAATAACTTTCCGTCTTGGTCACGCGAAGAACATCCAGAGAACTGTGAATTGCTGGGGAGAAAGCCACGAGGAATCGACCCGCGCAAGGGTGCGCGTGTATAGGCGGCCAATTCGTCCAGAATCTCTTTTCCGGGATGGAAATTGGAGATTGTCTGTGACTTGTGGGAAGAAGCCCGGAAGTCCGGTAATTACAGGCAAGATGTGGGTTGTGAGTTATGTGGATGGATCATTTTGGGGAGTAATTCCATGGAATGGTTTTTGTCCACGGACTCGACCCATCACACAGACTCTAACTAAAGATTCTAGATAATAGTTAGTAAGGAAGGATAAGCGCGAAGTGAACGGGAAGTTTCTGCGCGTACTCGACGGCGAGAAGTTCGACGTGCCTCCGCTCTGGATGATGCGCCAGGCAGGGCGCTATTTGCCAGAGTATCGTGAAACGCGTGCCAAGGCCGGAGGTTTCGTCGATCTCTGCCTCAATCCCGATCTTGCTTGCGAAGTTACCTTGCAGCCGATCCGCCGCTTCGGCTTCGACGCGGCGATTATCTTCTCCGATATTCTGATCGTGCCATACGCGCTCGGCGCGAGGCTCTGGTTCGAGGAAGGCGAAGGGCCACGACTTGCGCCGGTAACTGACGCTGCAAGCTTTCAGAAATTAGCTGAACAGCTCGACCAGAAAATCACAGCGCGGGTCTATGAGGCGCTCAGCAAAACCAAAGAGGCGCTGCCGAAGGAAACGGGGTTGATCGGCTTCTGCGGGGCGCCCTGGACGGTGGCGACCTATCTCGTGGCCGGACGGGGCACGGAAGACCAGGCGCCGGCGCGGTTGCTCGCGATGCAGGAGCCGGAGCTGTTCCAGAAAATTATTGATCGTCTGGTGGATGCGTCCGCCGAGCATCTGATCGGACAGATCAAGGCCGGGGCGGACGCAGTGCAGGTTTTCGATACCTGGTCGGGGGTTCTTGACCCGGCTTCATTTGAGCGCTGGTGCGTGAAGCCGGTGGCGAAGATTGTAGGAAAAGTTCGCGCTGTAATTCCCGATGCGCGCATCATCGTCTTTCCGAAGGGCGCGCCGCTCAACGGAATCGAAGCGGTAGCGAAACAATCCAGCGCGAATGCCATCGGCATTGACTGGATTGCTAGTCGCAAAGAATATGTTGTGAAGTTCGGGGATACGTTTGCAACCCAAGGAAATCTCGATCCTTTGGCGCTCATCGCTGGTGGAAAAGCCCTTGATCAAGCTGTTGATAACGTACTCGAAGATTTCAAAGCTACACGTCATATTTTCAATCTCGGCCACGGCATCCGCAAAGAGACGCCGATTGAGAATGTTGAGCGTATGATCGCGCGCGTCCGAAAAGGCTAAGCCATGTACCTCTGGATCAAGGCAGTACACATCATCGCGGTCATCTCCTGGATGGCGGCGCTGCTCTATCTGCCTCGCCTGCTTGTCTATCACTGCTCGGCGCAGAAAGGCTCGATCCAGTCCGAGACCTTCAAGATCATGGAGCGTCGTCTTTTGAAGGCAATCGCCCTTCCCGCCATGATTGTGACCTGGCTCGCAGGTCTTTGGCTCGTCTATGAAACCGGCGCGTGGCGTTCGGGCTGGATGCACGCGAAGTTCGTGTTGGTGCTCGCGCTCTCGGCCGCGCACGGGATGCAGGCGAAATGGGTGCGGGAATTCGCCGCCGACGATAATCAGCGGTCCGACCGCTTCTACCGGCTGGCCAATGAGATTCCGACGCTTCTTATGATCGGAATTGTGGTTCTGGCGGTGGTTAAGCCGTTTTAATCTTGGGGCTTCCTTGGCGGGGTTGCCTCGCCGCCCCATTTTCCCTATTTTCCGGTCGCTTCCTTCCTACTTGCAGGCATCGACCGCGGTTCGCCGAAGCGTTTTCGTATCGGCAGCGGCTCCGGGCTTTAAGCCTTCCTCCTTAGCCCAAACAACCTGCACCTCCCCTCTGCAATGACCGTGGCGGCGGCTTCCGCCAAATGATTTGACGAAGACAAGGACTATCCCCAATGCGGGAAATAAAACTTCAAGAACTCAAAGCGAAATCCCCGGTCGAACTGCTTGCGGTGGCCGAGGAGCTTGCAGTCGAGAACGCAAGCACGATGCGCAAACAGGAATTGCTGTTTGCCATTCTCAAGCAATACGCCGGCAAGGAAATCGACATTGTCGGCGAAGGCGTCGTGGAAGTGCTGCCGGACGGCTTCGGCTTCCTGCGCTCGCCCGACGCGAATTATCTCGCGGGTCCGGACGACATTTACATCTCGCCTTCGCAGATCCGCCGCTTCTCGCTGCGCACCGGCGATACGGTCGAAGGACACATTCGTTCGCCGAAGGACGGCGAGCGTTACTTTGCGCTGCTCAAGGTCAATACCATCAATTTCGAAGACCCTGAGAAAATCAAGCACAAGGTTCACTTCGATAACCTGACGCCGCTCTATCCAGACGAGCGGATCAAGATGGAAATCGAAGACCCGACGCGCAAGGACAACTCCTCGCGGATCATCGACGTGGTGGCGCCGCTCGGCAAAGGCCAGCGCGGCTTGATCGTGGCGCCCCCGCGCACGGGCAAAACCGTTCTTCTGCAGAACATTGCGCACTCGATCACGGCCAATCATCCGGAGTGCTATCTGATTGTTC